>JAYULN010000124.1:0-14703 GCA_043763525.1 Hymenobacter sp. | reverse complement strand
AACACGTTCAGCTCGAAGTGCCCGCTCATGCCGCCGATGTTGATGGCCACGTCGTTGCCCATCACCTGGGCGGCCACCATGGTCATGGCCTCGCACTGAGTGGGGTTCACCTTGCCGGGCATAATGCTGGAGCCGGGCTCGTTGTCGGGAATGTGCAGCTCGCCGATGCCGGCGCGCGGCCCCGAGGCCAGCAGGCGGATGTCGTTGCCGATTTTCATCAGCGAAGCGGCCACGGTTTTCAGCGCACCGTGGGCTTCCACGATGGCATCGTGGGCGGCCAGGGCCTCAAACTTGTTTTCGGCCGTGACGAAGGGCAGGCCGGTGAGCTCGGCAATGTGCCGGGCCACGTTTTCGGAGTAGCCGGGGGGCGTGTTGATGCCCGTGCCCACGGCCGTGCCGCCCAGGGCCAGCTCGGCGAGGTGGGCCAGGGTGTGGCGCACGGCCCGCAGGCCGTGGTCGAGCTGCGAGGCGTAGCCCGAAAACTCCTGGCCCAGGGTGAGGGGCGTGGCATCCATGAAGTGGGTGCGGCCGATTTTGACGACGTGCCGGAACGCTTCGGACTTGGCTTTCAGCGTATCACGCAGCTTTTCGATGCCGGGGATGGTCAGCTCGGCCAGGATTTTATAGGCCGCGATGTGCATCGCCGTCGGGAAAGTGTCGTTGCTGCTCTGGCTCTGGTTCACGTCGTCGTTGGGGGCCAGCACCTTTTTTTCGTCCGTCAGCTGCCCGCCTTGCAGCACGTGGCCGCGGTAGGCAATCACCTCGTTCACGTTCATGTTGGACTGCGTGCCCGAGCCGGTTTGCCAGACCACCAGCGGGAACGAATCGGCGAGCTGGCCGGCCAGGATTTCGTCGGCCACCCGGCCAATCAGCTCGGCTTTCTCGGCCGAGAGGATGCCCGCGTCGCGGTTGGTGAGGGCGGCGGCTTTCTTGAGGTAGGCGAAGGCGGCGATGATTTCCTTGGGCATCCGGTTGATGTCCTGGGCGATGGGGAAATTTTCGATGCTGCGCTGGGTTTGAGCGCCCCAGTAGGCGGTGGCGGGCACCTGCACGGTGCCCATGGTATCCTTTTCGGTGCGGAAAGCCATTGTTTTAATGCGAAAATGGGAGGATGTGGAGATGTAGAAATGTAAAATCCGGCGCGTGCTAAGCGCAAAAGTACACCGCTGCCGAACTAGCAGCATTTGTCGATGTCGGAATGGCCACCAAGGCGTACTTGGCGTACACGTTTCGAACGAGCGCATCAACCAAGCATTTCGCAATGCTCCAATTTTCACATCAACCACATTTTTACATTTAAAAGAATGTCCGTCATCAAACAAGTCATTGAAATCCTGGCCTCGTCCGACAAAAGCTTCGAAGATGCCCTGCAACGGGCCGTGGCCTCGCTGAGCACGTCGGTGCCCAACATTTCGGGCATCTACATCAAAGACCAGAGCTGCAAGGTGCGCGACAACCGCATTGTCGAGTACCGCATCACGGCCAAGGTGAGCTTCGGCACGCCGGTCGAAGATTTCGACACCTCGGAGCTGGAGCGCACCTTCGAAGAAGCCCCCGTGCCCGCCGGCAACGGCGCACCCGACTACAGCCACGTCGATTTCCACGCCCAGCCCACGCTCGACGTGCAGCCCGGCGGCAGCGCCACCGAGCCCGTCAGCGGCGGTGGCTACAGCGGCTAGCGCGCCTTCAGCTGAGTGGGTATTGACCCAAACACCGCGTTTCCCTACGGAGGCGCGGTGTTTTTGTGGGTCAGCACGGCGTGATGGATGCAACGCTTCAGCCACGGGCGGTACATTGGAATTACGCTGAGCGGGCATGGCCGTGTCCGTTCAGCGCGCCGGAACTGCGTTCGGCTCACTTCCACCCACTTTCCCCCGCTCACTGCATGAAAATCACCCGTTTCTTTTTGTTGCTGGCGCTGGCCGCCGCGCCGCTGGCCCGCGCTCAGGCCAAAGCGCCCGACTACCTGCAAGCGTGCTGGCAACAGCAAGTAAAACCCCTCCGAAGCAGTCTCGTTTCCTTTCGCTACCAGGAAACGCTGGCGCAGCTGGAGCACAGCTTTCAGCCCTGGCAGCCCACCAGCTACACCGGCGCGGGCCGCGTGTGGAGCAGCCCCAACCAGTTCCTGAAGAGCGACACTTTGCGCCGGGGCAGCAGCACGTATTTCTCGCAAACCCACTACACGCCCGCCACGCTGCTTTTTCAGGACTATGGCGATAAGCAGCTGACCCCCGTCACGGAAGCCAGCTTTGCAGAATACCCCGTGCAGGCGGCCCGTTATACACCGGCGCTGCTCATCCAGTACCTGGTGGCCCGGCCCCACGCGCCGACCCCGGAAAGCACCCCGCAAACGGCCGTGTATCAGGCCCGGCTGGGCGGCACGGTGGTTCGGCTCTACGTCGATACGCACGACGGCCGCCTGCGCAAAGCCACGGCCCTGCGCGACGACGACCTGTTCGGCGACGTGCTCACCACCTACTCGTATCAGGACTACGCCACGCTGGGCCAGCTGGCCTACGCCCGCCGCGTGGTTATCGACAAAGTCAACGGGAAGCTCACCGATATCGTTATGCTGCTGGCCGCTACGCCGGCTGCCCTGCCCACGCTGCTCGCCGCGCCAGCCGGCTACCGCCTGGCCCCGGCCGCCCCGGCCGCCCCGGCCCCTGTAACCGTGGAGCACTTCAGCCCACACTTGCACCTGCTCGGGCTGGCCCACACCGACGACAAGGTGCTGGTGGTGGAGTTCGATACTTTCTTATTGGTAGCCGAAGCGCCCCTCACCAGTGCCAACGGCGAGCTGATTATCCGGGAGGCCGGCAAAATCGCGCCCGGCAAGCCCATTCGGTATTTTGTGGCCGGGCACTACCACCCGCACTATCTGGGCGGGGTGCGGCCGTTTGTGCGGCGCGGGGCCACCGTGCTCACCACTGCCGGTACCCTGCCCTACGTGCAGTACCTGGTCGCCGCCCCGCGCACCCTCCAGCCCGATAGCCTGCAACAGCACCCCCGGCCGCTGAAAGCCGAAACAATTGCCGCCAGCAAAACCATTACCGAGGGTGGCTTCGAAATGCAGATTCACCTGATTGGCAGCAAGTCGCAGCACACCAACGACTACCTCATCTATTATTTTCCCACCGAAAAAGTGTTGTTTGAAGACGACCTGGCGTGGGTGCCCCGGCAGGGCGAAATCAAGAAAGTCAGCGCCCGGCAGGCCGGTCTTTACCAGGCCGTGCGGGACCTGGGGCTCGATGTAAAAACAGTGCTCCAGTCGTGGCCCGTGAAGGACTATGGCGTGAAAACCACGATTCCGTTCAGCGATTTGGAACAGGCCATGCAAGCAAAATAGCCAGGGCCATTGCCAGCGTGTTCGCATCTTGCGTCCGTTTGCCTCTCAAATCCAATCAACTGTATTTCATCATGCTGGTCAATCATTCCCGCTCGCTACTCCTGGCCGCCACCCTGCTGCTCAGCGCACCACTTTTCATCGGCTGCAAGCCGGCCCCGCCCGATACCGACACGGCCACCGGGCTGGCCCACCCGGCGGTGGCGTCCGGCACGCTGGCCAGCTACTTCGCCACTACCGACCCCGGCGTGCAAACCGGTAACGTGCAGCTGATTCCGATAACCACGCCCAAGGGTACGTTCAAGGTGTGGACCAAGCGCTTCGGTAATAACCCCAAAATCAAGGTGCTGCTGCTGAATGGCGGGCCGGGCGCTACGCACGAGTATTTCGAGTGCATGGAAAACTTCCTGCCGAAGGAAGGCATCGAATTCATCTACTACGACCAGCTGGGCTGTGGTAATTCGGATAACCCGAAGGACACGTCGATGTGGAGCCTGCCGCGCTACGTGGAAGAGGTGGAGCAGGTGCGCCAGGTCCTGAAGCTCGATAACACCAACTTTTACCTGCTGGGCCACTCCTGGGGCGGCATCCTGGCCGCCGAGTACGCCTTCAAGTACCAGCAAAACCTCAAAGGCCTCATCATTTCCAACATGATGATGAGCTGCCCCGCCTACGGCAAGTATGCCGACGAGGTGCTGGCCAAGCAGATGAAGCCCGAAGTGCTGGCCGAAATCCGGCAGCTGGAGGCGAAGAAAGACTTCGGCAACCCGCGTTACATGGGCCTGCTCGAACCCAATTTCTACGCCCAGCACCTGTGCCGCATCGTGCCCAACCCCGAGCCCGTGACCCGCTCGCTCGGCAAGCTGAACCAGTCGCTTTACGTAACCATGCAGGGCCCCAGCGAATTCGGCATTGCCGGCAAACTCACCAACTGGGACCGGGTGGCCGACCTGCCCAAGCTCGCCGTGCCCGTGCTCAGCATCGGCGGCAAATACGACACCATGGACCCCGAGCACATGCGCATGATTGCCCAAAAGGTGCAGAAAGGCAACGCCCTCATCTGCCCCAACGGCAGCCACATGAGCCTCTACGACGACCAGCAAACCTACTTCACGGGCCTCATCAAATTCCTGAAATTAGTAGATGCAGGCACCGTCAAGCCCGGCGCTACGCTATAAGTTAGCGGCAACCAGCACTTGCAGCGGTTCCCAGGTCAGTGTACGGGTTCCGGTCCGACGGCTCCGCCGGCGGACCGGGACACGGGTGCGCCGGCTGGGCCAGTCGTTCAGCCCGCGTTCTAGCAACAACCGGTCGGACGGCTCCGCCGGCGGACCGGGACCCGTACACTGATGTGAAAGCTGCTCTAAAACAGCACACTCACTTCCATTGGTAGGGGCGCGCGGCGGCCACCGGATACGCCGGGTCTCCAGGCGGGGCCGTCGCACACAATGCGCAGGGCTTCAGCGTCGTAGTCGGGGCGCATGCTGCGCACTACTCGCAGGTTGCTTAGCTTGCCGTCGGCCTCTACGGTGAAGCGCACGCGCACCGAGCCGCCTATTTGCAGCGGGGTTTCGGGCTCAAATTCGATGGTGGCGCGGCGCAGGTAGTCGCGCAGGGCCGACGAGCCGCCCACCGGCACCGGGTTGATGGCTATTGCCACCGGCATGCGCGTGTTGGCCACCCGAACCGTGCCGGCGTTGTCGGCTGCCCGGGGCTTGGCAGCTGCGGGGCGGCTGGCTACCGCCGCGCCGGGGGGCGGGGCCGTTGTATCGGTAGCAGCTATGCCGGCAGCTTTTTTAGGCGAAGCTGCGCTGGTAACCGGCGTAGGCAGCGTGCCAATTGCGACCGGAATACCGCCCGCTGTGCGTTGCCCCAAAGATGCACTGGCCGTATCAATGGTTGTCAAAACCTCGGCCGTAGCGTTGGCAGCGGCAACAAGCGGACTGGTGGCTGCCAGGCGACGGGGCTGCTTGCCGGGCCGCCGGGCTGCCGTGGAGCGGTTGCGGTGGGGCACCGCCCGACATGGCGGCCGGGCCGATACTACCACGGCATAATCAGCTTTTTTTAAGGACTCAGAAGTTGTCTTAGCAGTTGTCTTAGCGGCTTGCGCAACCGTGGCCGCTACTGCGGGGGCCGTGGGCGGCGCGGGAGCCGGCAGCGCCTCGGCCGGGCGGCTGGTTTGGTGGCGGGTGGTGGCCGGTGGGGTTGTCGGGCGATGCTCCCAGGTCCAGAGGCTGCCGGCTACCAGGCCTGCCAGGGCGGCCGCGGCCGCCACGCGGGGCCACAACCAGTACGGTGCCGGCGGCGCGGGCACTGCCTCGCCCAGGCGGGCTTGCAGGCGGGCTTGCAGGCGGGCCACGGCCTGGTCGGTGGTAGCCGCGTCGGTCATCAAAAAATCATCTGCCAGGTCGGCGCACCGCTCGCAATCGAGCAGATGGGCCTCGATGCGGTACTGCGCGGCGGCATCGAGGGTGCCGGCCGCGTAGGCGCGTAGCTCCGTGGTGGCCGGGTGGGGGCCAGGGGAGGGCAGCGCGGCAAAAGGCGAATCAGCGGGCAACATGGAGTGGGTTTTGGGAAGCGGGGTGTGCGGGTGGAGGTGATTTATTGGGCGGGGCGGGCGGTTCGAGCTGGCGGCGCAGCATGCGTTTGCCGTTTTGCAAGTGGCTGCGCACCAGGTTCAGTTCGAGGCCGGTTTCGGTGGCGATGTCGCGGTAGCACTTCTTTTCGAGGTAGAATAATTCGAGGCAGCGGCGCTGGGCCGGGGGCAGCTGGGCCATAGCCGCTTCTACGTTTCGCAGGCGGGTTTCGGTGGCTTCGGCTTCTTCGACAGCCGCTGCTTCGTCATGCAGATGCCGGGACGTGGCCAATTCCACATCGGCCGCATCGGGAAAGCTGAGAATGAGCGGCCCGGCGCTGGGGCCGGCCCGCTTGCGGGCGCGCAGCTGCATCAGGCAGTAGTTGCGGGCCGTAGTGTGCAGCCAGGCCGGAAATTGCTCGGGGGCGTGGGTCCGCAGCACCTTCACCAAGTGCTCGAAAAGCTGCATCACCGCGTCTTCGGCATCTTCGTCGGGGGGCGCGAGGTAGCGCCGGCACACGGCAAAGGCCTCGGGCAGGTACCGGTCGTAGAGCCGGCCGAGGTCGGCCACATTGCCGTGCGCGCGGTAGCGGGCCAGCAGCTCCTGGTCGGAGGCGTGCGGGCCAGCGGCGGCAGGCGACGGAAAGCGGTGGAAAAACATCGGAACGGAAAGTTAGGGTCGGGACTGGTCAGTGCGTGCTGCTGGCCGCGGCGGCGCAACGGTGCAACCATAACCTTCGTCCAACAAACTTGGGCACCCCATTGTGCAAATTGGGCGTGCCATCGGGCCTCATTTCCCGAAATTTTATTTTGGCCGCCGGCACAACTTGCTTGCGCCTCGTTCGGGCGGGCCGACATGAAACTTCGGGGTACAAGTTCTCAGTTGCATAAAACCAGAAAGGCCCCACCGATGCTTCGGTGAGGCCTTTACGATAACATATTTCGGATAATAACCCGAGCAATAAACGAACTTGTATCGCGGAATAGTATGGCGGTTAATCCGCCTTAGAAGGAATAATTCAGGCCAATTTTGATGACTCGGTTTTGGGCATCGAAGCGGTTGTTGGTGTCGAGCGAGGTGAGGCCGTAGTCGTAGCCGGCGTTTAGGCCCAGGCCGTTGCCGAACTGGTAGCCCAGGCCTCCCACGGCGGCAAAGTCAACTTTGCGCAGCTGGTTCGAGATGTCGAAATCCTGCTTGTAGGCCGTGAAGCCCAGGGCTCCGGCCTCTACGCGGGCCTTGCCGCTGACCAGAAACGAGGCCTGCGGGCCAGCATACACATAGAACCCCGGCGTGATGAACACCTTGGCCAGCACCGGCACGTCGACGTAGGCCAGGCGGGCGGTGCCGGTGAGCTGGGTGTTGAGGAAATCGAGGGCCGGCACGGGCACTTTGCCTTGCAGCACGGTGCCTTTTTCGGAGTAGCTGATGCCGGGCTCAATGGCGAAGCTGGGGCCCAGGGGCAGCGTGGCATAAAGGCCGGCGTAGAAACCGGGGCGCATCTGGCGGGTAATGGTGCCGTCGGGAGCGTAGCCGGCCAGGCTGGTGAAGGTTTTCACGGCATCGCCCTGCACATCGGCCACGTTCAGGCCGGCCCGGAAGCCAAACCGCACGCCGGAGATGCTGCTGGTGGCCGGGGCCGAATACCCTGGGGCCGGCCGCTGGCTGTAAACCGGTGCGCGCCGGGCCGGGGCCGAGCCCATGGGCCGGGGCGACGGTGCCGCTCTGGGGTTGCCATAAGCATCGCGGGTACCCTGGGCCGACACCGATGTGGCGGCGGCCGAAATCAACAGGCAAGCCACGGCCAGGCCGCCCGAAAGGCGTGAAATTTTCATTACCAGAAAAACGAAGAGTGGAGGAAAGCAACCGGCCATTTGGGCCGCTGTCAGGTACTGTTTCAAAACCGTGCCAAACTGCTGGTGCCTGTTGCCGAAACCCGCCGGGCCCCTATTTCGGCTCGTAGCGGTTCAGCAGGCGTAGCGTTGGTCCAGCCAAAGCCGTCTTGCAGCGGGTATTCGCCGCCGCCGGCGGGGCGGTTGGGGTTCCGCACGTCGTACTTCTCCAACAGTTTGCCGGTTTGGGCAAATACGCGGCGGTTGAGGCGCGGCCAGCGGCGGGCCACGGTGTCGGCCAGGGGGCGCTGCTGGTAGCGGGTCAGGCCCTCGATGGCCAGGTATCGCAGCGGGGCCCAGCCGTTGGGCGCATCCCACTGCTGTCCGGTGGCGCTGAGGGTGGTCACGAGGCCGCCCGCTTTCAGAAAGTTGGCTTTCAGCCCCGCCCCTACCCGGCTGGCCTGCGCGGGCGTGGCCAACCCAAAGGCCAGCGGCAGCACGCCCGCCAGCGTGCGCACCGCCGAGCGCTGGCGCAGCCGCCAGTTGTAGTCTTGAAACCAGCCGGCTTGCGCATCCCAGCACAGGGCCAGCAGGGCGGCCTGGCGCTGGCGGGCCCTGGCGTTGTAGGCCCGGGCCTGGGCGGGCTGGCCGGCCACGCGGGCCGCGTCGGCCAGCGTCATTTCGAGGGTATATAGCAGGCAGTTGAGGCCGACGGGTACCAGGTAGGGCTTGGGCAGCGGCAGCAGCGAGCGGAACGCGGCCAGCGAATCGGTGGGGGCGGGGGCGGCGGGGCGGGCCAGCACCGTCCACAGCGTGTCGAGGTGGTGGCGCAGGCCGGCGGCCACGTTGCTTTGGAAGGGCACCGCGCCATCGGTGGGCAGGTCGAAACGCGCGGTCACAAAGGCCTTCAACTGGAAGCCGGGCTGGGCTTTCTCGCGCTGCCAGGTGGCCAGAATGGTGGCCGGCCGCTGCCGGGGTGCGGCACCGACAAAGGTTTTGTTGTCGGGAAAAACGTGGCCCCGCTGCACGGCCCCAAACAGACCAGGGAATAGTTGCCGGGGCGATGCCGGCCGGGCTGTCGGGTATGGCGAAGCGGCCGGCGGAGCCGTGAGTTTGGCTGCCGCAGCCGGAGCAGCCTTTTCAGTTTGGGCCTGGCCTGGCAGACTATTTAGCAGAGTAAGGGCCCCCAAGAGCCAGTAAAATGGGGTTTACGCATAGTTGGCGAGTAAACACTATTTTACCGGAGCCTACCAAGGGTCGTCCGCCGAACTCGATACGTAGCCTTGGTGCTTCAGCCGGTAAGCAGCAGGCAGCGCTTCTACACCAACTAGAGCGTTGCTGTAGAAGCGCTGCCTGCTGCCGCTGCGTTGCGACAAAGCCAGCCGGATTACTCCTGCACCAGCCAGGTTTTGGGACCACCGGCTTCGTAGCTGGTTAGCACCAGGGCCGCGCCCTCGGGCTGAAACTGCACGTGGCGGGCCGGCCCCGTACCTTGAAATACTTGTCCGGCCCGGTTGCCGGCCCGGCTCCAAAGCATGGTTTCGCCGGTGGCGAAGCCCAGGGCCAGCATGCGGCCCGTGGCATCGAGGGCCACGGCGTTGAGCGCCAGGGGCAGGTGTAGTGCCGCCACGGCCGCATCGGCGCGTGCGGGCCATATTTTCAGGTCGGGGCCGCCGGTGGCGGCCAGCAGCGTGTCGGCCCGCAGGCACAGGCTCCGGATGGGGGCCGTGCTCAGCGCCTGGCTGGTTTGCGCCTGGCTGGCTAAATCAACCACCAGCACCACGCCCGTGTCGAAGCCGAGCGCCAGCTGCCGGCCCTCGGCCCCAAAGGCGATGGCCGTGATGCTGCTTTTGGCGGGCAGCGTCAGTTTCAGCGGCACGGGCGCGCCGGGTGCGCGCAGGTTCCAAAGCCAGCAGGTGCCGGCGCTGGCCAGCAGGGCGCGGCCCCCGCCGGGGGCAAAGGCCACCGCCAGCAGCGGAGCTGGGGCCTGCCAGTGGGCCAGGTTCATCAGGGTTTCGGCGCTCCAGAGGCGGGCGTGGCCGGCCGCGTCGGCGCTAAGCACGGTGTCCGGGTTCGGGGCAAAGGCCACGTCGGTCACCGGCTGCGCGTGCCCGGCGTAGGTGCGCAGCAGCAGGCCGGTGCGGGTTTCGAACACGGCCACCGGAGCTGCGCCGCCGCTCACGGCCACCAGGTGGCCGGTGGCGCTGAAGGTGGCCACGCGGCCGTTGCCGGCCGCCGGCCGGAACTCGCGGCGCGGGCTGGGCGGCCCGGCCGGGGCAAAGGCCAGCAGGCCGGCCAGCCAGCCGGTCGCCAAAGTCAGGGAAAGTACTCGCATGGAATTAGCGGCTGAGGGTGAAGGATTTGGAATCGCCATCCACGGCTTCCGTCATGGCCACCTGCTTCAGCACGATGGTGCCTTCCAGGAGCTCAAACTGCGGGGTGCCGTAGCCGACGCGCGCGAAATTGTTGCGGAACCGCTCGGCATCTTTGGGGCTCACCTTCACGCGGTAAGGTGCCACGAACAGCGGCGAGAGCAGGGTGAAGTACTCGGTGTCGGCATTGTAGTCGCCCAGCGAAAAGCTTTTCCAGTTGGCGGTGGTGCCGAAGGCGGCCGTCATCTTGTCGCGCCCTTCCTGCCGGAAGGCCGCTTCGCGCTCGCCCTGCTTGGCGAGGCGCTTCTGGTACTCATCGGTTTTCTCAAACTCGCTCTTGCGGCCCCATTTGGTCATGTTTTCGGCGGTGTAGGCCGCGATGCGCTCCTCGGTGCCGGGCACGGCCCAGAGCTTAAGCGAGCCGTCGCGGCTCACGCTGGCCAAGTGCCGGCCGTCGGGGCTGAAGGCCAGGTTCTCGACCTCGGCCGTGTGCAGCGTGCCGCTCAGGTCGGCCACCAGGTGGCCGGTGGCCATGTCCCAGAGCTTCACCTTGCGGTCGCCGCCGCCGGTGGCAATCAGCTGGCCGTCGGGGCTGAAGGCGGTGGCCCACACGTCCGACACGTGGGCCGGGATGTTGTACACCTGCTGCTGGGTGGCCAGGTTCCACACGCGGGCCGTGTTGTCCCAGGCCCCGCTCACGGCGAAAGCGCCGTTGGGCGAGTAGCGGGCATCCCATACCTCGTCGGTGTGCCCGTTCAGTACGTATTTCTGCTGCCAGGTTTTGGTGTCGAAGCCGCGCAACGAATGGTCGCCATTGGCCGTGAGCAACTCACGGCCGTCGGGGCTGAAGGCCACCGACGTCATATTGCTGGTGCGGCCCTTAGTGGTTTTGGCCTTGTCGTAGGCTGCGGCTGCGGCCGCGGCCGCGGCCGTGGCCGCGGCCGTGGGCCCGGCCGTGGGCCCGGCGGGCTTGATGGCCGTGCCCAGCGTGGCCAGGCGCTGCCCGCTAAAGGTGTCGAACACCAGCGCCTGCCCGTCCCAGCCGGCGCTGGCCAGCATTTTTGAGTTGGGGCTGAAGGCTACGTCGCGCACATAGTCGAGGTGGTCGGTGTTTTTGCGCAGGATTTCGCCCGTGAGGGCATCCCACAAAATCAAGGCCTTATCGACACCGCCCGAGGCAATGTAGCGGCCGTTGGGGCTGAACTTTACCGCCACCACGTCGTCGGTGTGGCCCTTGAGGGTGAGCACCGGCTTGCCCGAGTCCACGTTCCACACCACGATGTCGCGGCCCAGGCCGCAGGTCACCACGCGCTTGCCGTCGGGGCTGTAGTCCACGCCCAGCAGGGCCGCCGATGTGATGATTTCGTGTTCCAGCGCCGCGGCTTGCTCGCCGTCGCCACCGCCGTTGTGGCCGGTGGCCTGGGCCGCCGGGGCGGCGCTCAGCCCAAAGGCGAGCAGGGCAAAAATTAAGGTCTTTTTCATAATACGAGGAGATACAATAGATTGATTTTCAAATGATTGGATACTGGTCGGTTGGTTAGTCGCGCCGGCCCGCGGCTAATACAGCCCGCCCACCACGCGGCCCGGCAGCGCCGGCAGGGCCGGCAGCGTGGGCGGCTCCCGGCGGGCCGTTGCCGCCGTATCGGTCAGGGCTTCGAGAAAGGCGGTGAGGTGGTCCACGTCGGCGGTCGTGAGCGGCCGGGCGGGCAGCGTGCGGTGGTAAGCATCGGCGAGCACGGCGGGCAGGGTGGGGGCCCCGCCGTCGGCGCGGTAGGGCATGGTGAGGGCCACGTTGCGCAGGGTGGGGGTTTTCACCCACTGGCCGGGTGCCACCTCGTGCCGAAGCCCGTCGCGGAACTGCGGGCCGCCGTGGCAGCGCGCGCAATTGCCGGCCCCGGCAAACAGCGCGGCCCCCGCCGCCGCCTCGGCCGGCAGGGCGGGGCCGCCGGCCAGGGCCTGGTCGTAGGCGCTGCGGGTGGCCGTGAGGGTGCCCAGGTAGGCCGCCAGCGCCGCGTTGATGGTGGCCGCGCCGGCGGGTGCCCCAAAGGCGCGCCGGAACAGCCGCCGGTATTCGGCGCTGCCGCTCAGGCGCTCAACCGCCAGGGCGTAGCTGCTGCCAAACTCGTCGGGGTTGGTGAGCACGGCTGCAATCACGGCATCGAGGCTGCCGGCACGCCCGTCGTGGAAGAAGCTGGCTTGGTCGGCCGCGTTGAGCAGCGTGGGCGAGTTGCGGGTCAGGTTGCTGGCAAAGCGCAAGGCCCGCGAAGTGCCCCGGTGGTCGGTGAACGCCTTTTCGGGGCGGTGGCAGGAAGCGCAGCTGCGCTTGCCGTTCACGGACAGTCCGGGCTCGAAAAAAAGCAGTTCGCCCAGCTGCTGCTGGGCCGCTAAGGCGGCCAGCTGCCGCGCCCGCGGCAGCCGCACCGCCCACGCCGAGCCCACCAATCCCAGGCCAATGGCCAGCAGCATAAAACGCAGTGGAGAGCTCAAAACGAACAACAGTATGGTATAAGTAAAGCTTAAAATTCGATGCCTCTACTGGTTGGGAAAAATGATACTCGATGAAATGGGTTATTCAACCTTTGAACGACGTGTGGCAAACGGCCTGTTAATGCTGCGCTCTTATACATAGGACTTACGCAAATGCGCCGTTTGCGAGCCCCAGCGGGGCGACATGCCGGCAGTAAAACATTGTCCCCCCAGAACAAAGCCCCAGAGGGGTCGTACCCGGTAGGGCGGCGCTCGGCCGCCGTTCTGGCGAGTGTCGCCCTGCCGGGTACGACCCCTCTGGGTCTTTACTTCTGTTTTTCAGTCGGTTACTACCGATATGCCGCCCCGCTGGGGCTTGAGGAATACGGTTTTGCGTAAGTCCTATCACATGCTGTCTTATTCGCTGGGTAGCGGCGAAAGCAGTTGCAGCAACGGCAGCGGCTTAACCCTCGCCTCGGTTTCTGGTGCGGAGCTGGGTGCCGGGCGCGTACCTTTACCAGACTCCTTCGCGTTCAATCAACTCATTTCGCATCAGTGTTTTCGAAACTTATTCACGTCACTGCCATTGCCGCTTTGGCCCTGACGGGCCTCTCCGCTTGTTCCACCCGCCCCGCTGAAGGCGAAAAAGCTGCTGCTGGCACCACCACGGTCACCGACGAGGCCGCCGCCAAGCCCGCGCCCGTCGATACCATTAAGCTGAAGATGCAGGCCATGCGCCGCGACTCGCTTCGGGCCGATTCCATCGCCAAGAAAACCGGCCAGCTGCCGGGTGCCATCCTGCCCGGCCACCGCATCATTGCGTTTTATGGCAACATTCGCTCGAAGGGCATGGGCATTCTGGGCCGCGAGCCCAAGGACCAGATGTTCCGCAAGTTTGCCGGTGTGCTGAAGGAGTGGCAGGCCGCCGACCCTTCCATTCCGGTGCAGGCGGCGCTGCACAACGTCACCATTACGGCCCAGGGCACGCCCGGCAAAGACGGGAAGTGGCGCCTGATGAACTCCAAAGCCACCATTGAGGAAGTACGCAAGTGGGCCAAGGAGCACAACTGCCTGCTGTTTCTGGACGTGCAGCCCGGCCATAGCACCCTGCAAGCCGAGCTGCCCAAGCTGGAAGAATACCTGAAAGACCCGACCATTCACCTGGGCATCGACCCCGAGTTTTCGCTGGCTACCATGCCTGGCGTGCGCCCCAACCAGCGCATCGGAACGCTCGATGCCAAGGACGTGAACTTCGCCGTGAGCTTCCTGGCCCGCATCGTGAGCGAAAACCACCTGCCCCCCAAGGTCCTCACGGTGCACCGCTTCACCCGGAAGATGATTTCCAACTACAAAAACATCAAACTCGACCCCCGCGTGCAGATTGTGATGCACATGGACGGCCACGGCGAACCCACCCTCAAAAAGGATTCCTACCACGACTACATCGTGAAAGAGCCCGTGCAGTACACCGGCTTCAAGCTATTCTACGAGTATGATGCCCGGCCCAAGCCCCACCACATCATGACGCCCGCCGAGGTCATCGCCCTCACGCCTTCGCCGCTCTACATTCAGTACCAGTAGGCGAGGTGGTGAAATGGTGAGCTGGTGAGTTTGATGTTCAAACGGCCGGATATTACGCTTTCATACCACCGAAAAACGGCCCCGACAGTTATTGTCGGGGCCGTTTTCGTTTGAGTCAATCACCAATGGCAGCTGGCTGAATGCCAAGCTCACCTTTTTCACCGCTAGTGCGAGGCGTTCAAATCCATTTTCGCGCCGGGCTTGTTGCGCTTGATGAGCAGCACCAGCGGCAGGCAGGCCAGAAAGAAAAAACCGAGGCCCGTGAATACCTGGCCGTAGGTGATGATGGAAACCTGCTTCATCAGAATGCCTTCGAGGGCGGCGTAGGCCTGCTGGCGGGCCTGCTCGGCGGGAAAGCCCCGGCTGATAAAATTCTGGGTGAAGGCCTGAATGCGCTGCACCGTAGCCGGGTCGTAGAGCGAAATGTGGGGCAGCAGCGCCACCCGGTTGGCCGCGATGCTGCGCTCCAGATACGTGCCCACGATGGCCACCCCAAACGAGCCGCCGAGCTGGCGAATCATGCCGGTGAGGCCGGC
>JAYULN010000123.1:0-6028 GCA_043763525.1 Hymenobacter sp. | reverse complement strand
CGCCGAGGCCGTTGCTCAGGCCGGCCACGGCGATGATGACGCCGGGCTCGATGCTGTTGTTCCAGATTTCGGCCATACCGGCAATGGCTTCGCCGTTTTTATGGGCCGAGGTTACGCGCAGCTGCGTGAAAATGCCGTAGCCTTCAAACTGCTGGCGGATTTTCTCGCAATGCTCCTTATCAGCGGGCGAGCCCATTACGATGTTCACCCAGGCATCCTTCAGCATACCGGCGGCTACGAGGTTAGCCAGCAGGCGGGCGCGGGCATCGTGGCGGCCGGTGCCGGGGGCATCGGCGGTTTCGGGCTCGGCGGTGGGCAGGGCCTCGCCGGTGATGCGCTGGTAGATGTCGAGGTAGCGGCGGCTGGCTTCGTGGGCTACTTCCGGGGTGAGCGCGCGGGGGTATTTGCCGTCCTGCTTGTTGGCAATAAGCCACTGCCGGACGTACTCCTTGTCCATCTGCTCGGCCGTTTCGGGGTTTTTGGCGTAGTCCTCGGCGCTCCAGAAACGCGAGGAATCCGGCGTGTGCATCTCGTCGATGAGAATCAATTTCCCATCGAGCAGGCCAAACTCATACTTGGTATCAACCAGAATAATGCCCTTGGCCGCCAGCAGCTCGGAGCCGACTTTGAACAGCGCCAGCGACTTCTCCTTCATCTGGTCGTACAGCACCTGGCTCACCCAACCCTCGCTCACGAGGTTTTCGGGGGTGATTTCGCGGTCCGACTCTTCTTTGGTAGTCGGCGTTACGATGAACTCCGGAAAGGGCTGGTGCTTGGTGAGACCGTCGGGCACGGTTACGCCCGAAAACGTGCGCTGGCCGGCCTGGTAGCCGCGCCACATCGAACCCGTGAGGTAGTGCCGCACAATCATTTCCACCTTGATGGGCTCGGCTTCCTTCACCAGCATAGCGTTGGCATCCAACAACTTCAGCAAGTGGTTGGGGATAATGTGCGCGGTTTTGGCAAACCAGAAATTGGCCAGGCCGTTCAGCACCGCGCCTTTGTGCGGGATGGCAGTTTCGAGCACCGAATCAAACGCCGAAAGCCGGTCGGTTACAATGATGAGGCGGTCGCCGGAAGGCGCGCGGAGACTGTCGCGGACTTTGCCGCGGTGCAGCAATGGGAGTTGGGGAGAAGCGAAGTGGGTGAGGGTGTTCATATGGCGTTGTAACCCCACCCCCCGGCCCCACCTTCCTTGAATCGGAACATCCGATGGGGAGGGGGAGCCAAACGACTTTGGGGCGGTTGGGGATGATTAGGAGGATTAGGAGGATTAGTAAGATTGAAAAAGGACTTACTTGTGAGCAGATGGCAGATTGATTTGAGCTGTTATTTTCCTTAGGACTTCGGGCAAATGCTGTAAAACCTGGTGGTTGCCGAACCGCAACACCTGGTAGCCCAATTCCTGTAAAATCTGGGTACGGCCTGCATCATATATGACCTGGCTGGGCTCGTTATGTACTTCACCATCCACTTCCACCACCAGCTTATCGGGCAAGCTTACGAAGTCCACAATGAAGGAATCAATGGCGTGTTGGCGGCGGAATTTCACCCCCAGTTGCTGGCCTCGTAGCGCTTGCCACAGGGCATCTTCGGCGGGCGTGGGAGTTTTGCGCATGGCCCGGCCCAATTCCTTCACCCGGTCCCATTGCTTGGGAGTAGTGGTAAATACGTTGTCGGGAATGCTGGTCGGCTCGGCTGTGAGCTGCTGCCGGCGGGCGGAATGGGGCCGCATTTTTTCGGCAACCCCATCTCCTAGCCCCTTCGCCGCTTGATGCGCGGAATCCGATGGGGAAGAGGAACTCGTTTCTAGTTTAGAACTAAAGCTAGAGCTAGAGCTAGTCCCCCCCTCCCCATCGGGGAGGGGGGCTAGGGGGGTGGGGTTCCGCAAGGCCGAAATATGCCCCACAATGTTTCGAAAAATCTTTAACCCCTGCCCTTCCTCATCGGTCTGGCCGGCGCGGCGGCGGCGCGCCCAGTCCGGGTGGTTGTAGGCGGTCAAAAAGGCCTCGGGGTGCGGCATCAGCCCAAAAATCTGCCCGGTGGTATCCGTGAGGCCGGCGCAGTTCAGGGCCGCGCCGTTGGGGTTGAAGGGGTACACGTCCGTCGCCCCGCCGTCGGAATCAGCATAGGTCAGGCAGTTCAAACCAGCCGCTTCGATGGCCGCCTGGGTGGTGGCATCCGGAATCACCAGCCGGCCTTCGCCGTGGCGCACGGGCACCTCCAGCGTGTCGATTCCTTGCAGGAAGGGCGTGTTTGACAACGGGTTTACGCGCAGCGTTACCCACCGGTCTTCGTAGCGGCCGCTGGCGTTGTGCGTCAGCGTAACTTCGGGCATCACATTGCCGCCCAGGTTGGGCAGCAGGCCCAGCTTCACCAGCACCTGAAAGCCGTTGCAGATGCCGAACACGAATTTCCCGTCGGTGATAAACTGCTTCATTTCGGCGAGCAGCGTGCGGCCATCGGGGCCGTTCTGGCGGTAGCGCAGCTTGTTGGCCAGTACCACACCCGAGCCGAGGTCGTCGCCGAACGAGAAGCCGCCGGGGAAGTTCAGAATATCGAAATCGTGGATGCTCACCTGCCCGTGCAGCACCTGGTTGAGGTGTACGATGGTGGCTTCGGCCCCGGCCAGGCGGTAGGCCGCCGCGAATTCCTCTTCGCAGTTGATGCCGAATCCGGTCAGAATTAGTGCGTGAACCATGTGAATAGAATTAATAATGCGGAATGAAGAATGAGGAATTGGTCGAACAATAATTCTTCATTTCTCACTCTTCATTTTTCATTGATTTAACGCCCAGCAGCTGATTAACGGGACCGTTGGTCCAGGCGGCGCGCAGCGTAGCGGTATTGGCTGAAATAACGGTCTGGCCGGCGTAGCACACGGTCAGCTGGCCGTCCAGCGTTACGCGGCCGAGGCGGGTGGCGCGGTCGCCGAGCAGTTGCTCGAAGGCTACCACGTCTTCCGGCGCAACCGTGGCCAGGAAGCGGGAATGCGACTCCGAGAAAAGCTGCATGGCCAGCGCCAGGCCAGTGGCGGGCAGTTCGATTTCGGCCCCGTAGCCGTAGCCAAAGGTGGTTTCGGCCAGCGCCACGGCCAAGCCGCCGTCGCTCAGGTCGTGGCAGGATTGAATCAGGTGCTGGTCGTTGGCCTGGCCGACGAGGATGTACAACGCCTTGGCTTTAGCGAAGTCAACCTTGGGCACGTTGGCCCCCAGCTGGCCATGCAGGGCGTAGAATTCGGAGCCGCCCAATTCATCACGCGTTTCGCCCAGTAGGTACACCACGTCGTCGGCCTGCTTGAAATCGGAGGTTACGACGCGGCGCACGTCTTCCATTTTGGCCGTCATCGAGTAGAGCACCGTGGGCGGCACCGAAATCTTCACGCCATCGGCCTTGAAGTCGTTTTTCATCGAGTCCTTGCCGCTGGTAAGCGGGATGCAGTAGGCCGCCGTAGCATCGCGCAGGGCTTCGCACATCCGCACCAGCTTAGCCAGTTTCTGCTTGCCATCGGGGTTGCTGATGGGGTCGTACACCGAATCGGGCACGCAGAAATTGTCGTTCACCGACCAGAAAATCCCGTCGCCTGGCATCAGGTTCGGGAGCTTCCCGCCTACCGCGATAATCTGGCGCACGGCCTCATCAAACGAGCCGGCCGACATATCATACGCGTCCAAGTCGCCGTAGCGCGGGATAATGCCGTTGCTCACGGCCACGCCTTCCCAGCTCTCGAAATTGAAGCGCACCACGGCCGCGTCCTGCGGGGCCTGGCCGGTTGCGCCCATCAAAGGCTTTACAATGGTGCGGCCCTTTACTTCGTGGTCGTACTGGCGAATGACGGACTCGCGCGAACAGATATTAAGAGAGCCTAGCAGCTTAAGAAGCGTGTCAGTGTAATTGAATGAGGAATTGACCGCTGTCATGGCTAATTCCTCATTCCTCACTCTTAATTCTTCATTCATTCCCGTCCACTCCGCTTCCAGAATCTTGCGCGGCACGCCCTCGTGCAGAAACTCCATGTTCAGCCGGGCCACCGGCGCACCGTCGAAGCGCACGTCCAGGAAACCGTCGGCGGTGAAGTGGCCAATATCGGTTAGCTCCACCTCCATTTCCTGGCCCAGCGCCATGATTTCAGGCATTTTACCCGGCTCCACCACCAGCGTAAACCGCTCCTGCGACTCACTCACGAAAATCTCCCAGGGCCGCAGGCCGGGGTACTTCAGGGGCACGCGCTCCAGCGCTACCACCGCGCCGCCGCTAATGCCGGCCAACTCGCCCACGGAGGACGAGAGGCCGCCCGCGCCGTTGTCGGTGCTGCATTTCAGCAGGCCGCGCCGGGCGGCCAGCAGCAGGAAATCCATCGCCAGCTTCTGGGTAATGGGCGAGCCGATTTGCACCGCCGTAGCCGGGGCCGATTCGTCTAATTCAATCGATGAGAACGTGGCCCCGTGAATGCCGTCCTTGCCCACCCGGCCACCGGCCATTACAATCCGGTCGCCGGCATCAATGTTTTTCTCCCACGAATCCTTGCCCGCGAATTGCATGGGCATCACCGCGCCGGTGCCGCAGTACACCAACGGCTTGCCGGCGTACCGGTCATCGAACACAATCGCCCCGTTCACCGTGGGCACGCCCGACTTGTTGCCGCCGTCCTCAATGCCCTTGCGCACGCCTTCCAGAATACGGCGCGGGTGTAGCTGCCCGGTCAGCAGCGGCCCGTCGTACTCCGGGTTGCCGAAGCACAGCACGTTGGTGTTGAACAGCAGCCGCGCCCCCCCAATGCCGGTGGCCAGCGGGTCGCGGTTGTTGCCCAGAATACCCGTGATGGCCCCGCCGTACGGGTCAATCGCCGAGGGCGAATTATGCGTTTCCACCTTCCACACAAACAGCGAATCGGCGTTGATACGCACCGCGCCGGCATTGTCCGAAAACACCTTCACCAGCCAGTCGTTGCCGTTGGCCCGCAGCTGGCGGTCCACTTCCGAAGTGGCATCTTTGATGTAGGTTTTGAAGAGCGAATCGACCTGCTTCGTCTCGCCCGTGGCCAGGTCCTTGTAGTTGATGAGGGCCGAAAATTCCTTATGCTTGCAGTGCTCCGACCACGTTTGGGCGATGATTTCCAGCTCGCAATCCGTCGGGTCGGCGGGCAGGCCCGCTGCCTTCCGCTCAACCTGCGTATCGGCGGCGGCGAAGTAGTCGCGCACGACCCGCATCTCCTCCAGATTCAGCGCGTAGATATTGTCTTTCGACAACTGCACGAGCTCCGCATCGCTGCGGCCAGTCAGCGAAATGATTTCGGTGATGACCTCCGCGCCACCGCCGGGGCGCGGCGTGTAGTCGCGGATGCCATCGGCCACGCGGCCCACTTCGAGCCAGTTGATGAGCTTGTTGCCCAGCAGCTCTTCCGCGATGCGGCGTAGGTCAGCTTCGGGCAGGTCGTTTTCGAGCAGGTAGAGCTTCTTGCTGAAAATGTGCTGGGTATGCACGTCCAGCGGCTCGTTCAGCAGGTCGGCGAGGGCGTTTTGGGCCGAGGTACCTTCGTCGTCGGTTACGCCGGGGCGGCGGGCCACCAGAATGTAGGTGGCGAAGCCGGGCGCGGCCGTCAACTCATTCAGGCGCACATCGTGCAGCACCGGGTCGGCGAGGCAGCGGGTGGCGAAATCGTGCAGCTGCGTTTCGCTCAGCGGGTAGCGCACCGTGTAGCGGGCGGCGCTGCGCACGCGGCCGGTGGCCAGGCCCAGGTGGCGGGCGGCGGCTTCGGCCACGCGCTGGCCGTCGCCGTCGTGCTGGCCGATTTTCAGCGTGAGCTGGATGGTGTGGGTGGTGTTATCGGACATCAATAATATCAGAACGTCAGTAGCAGAAAATCCGGAACGTCATGCTGAGCTTGTTGAGGCATCTCTACCGCTTCGTTGCAACGGTTCAGACGAAGCGGTAGAGATGCCTCAACAAGCTCAGCATGACGTTCTCAAAACGCTTTTTCAGGCCGGCTGCCGGGCTTCACCACTGGCACGCCGGCGGCGCACAGCAG
>JAYULN010000122.1:0-2456 GCA_043763525.1 Hymenobacter sp. | reverse complement strand
GGGCCCAGGCCCAAACCTCGCTCACGCTGCGCGCCGACTACGACTCGTTTTTTGGCGCTTACCCCACGGTGCAGGTGCAGCGCCCCATGGGCCCCACGGCGGCCCTGCTGGCCTACGGCACCTACTACACGCAAACCGATTTTTATGGCCTTGAGGCGGGCGTGGGGGCGCGTTTTGGCCGGGGCCGGCGCTGGGCGGTGCAGCCCACGCTTGCCCTGGGCAGCGGCAGTTTTTTTCTGAGCAACCCGGCCCCCTGGGTCAGCGGCGAAGCCCTCGTGCCGTCCCTCACCATCGAGCGCAGCTGGGGCCGAACGGAATGCGTGGCCACGGGGGCGTACTACACGGCCATGCGCCGCCGCGAGGCCAACAGCTACGATTTTTTCTGGGGCCAGCTCAGCGCCGGCTGGCAGCTGGGGCAGCGGCGCACCGTCAGCCTGGCGGGCCTGGGGGCGCTGCTGGCCACGGTGAGCCAACCCCGCAACCTTGCCGACGAGCAGCCCGCTTTGTCGACCTTCTACATCACCCGCCTGGGGGGGCTGCTCACCTGGAACCTGCCCCACAACGCGGCCCTGCTGGCGGGCGGGGGCTGGTCGTTCGGCTCGCAAAAGCCGTACTTCCTGCAAGTGGCCGCCTACCGCACCTTTGGGCACGCGCCCCGGCAGCCACTGCCCAACCTGCGCTAACCCAACCCACTGCTAAAAAGAGTTGCGCTACGCCACCAGTTACCAAAGGCCGTGGTTTGAGCCGAACTTGCGGCCAAACTCCGTCGGCAAGGTGAACTTCGCCCCGTGGCAACTGTTTTTTCTCTGCCGCCCGGCGCGACTGCCGCGCGTTACTGCTTACCAACTCCCCATGATTCACTTCACCGAATTCACCCTCGCCAACGGCCTGCGCTGCATTGTACACGAAGATTTCAGCACGCCCATGGCCGTGCTCAACGTGATGTACGACGTGGGCTCGCGCGATGAGGATGCCACCCACACCGGCTTTGCGCACTTGTTCGAGCACCTCATGTTTTCGGGCTCGGTCAACATTCCGAGCTACGACGAGCCGTTGCAGCGCGTGGGCGGCGAAAACAACGCCTTCACTTCCTCCGACATCACCAATTATTACCTCTCGCTGCCCGCCGCCAACCTCGAAACCGGCTTCTGGCTCGAAAGCGACCGGATGCTGAACCTGGCCTTCTCCGAAAACGGCCTCGAAGTGCAGCGCAAAGTGGTGGTCGAAGAGTTCAAGCAGAGCTACCTCAACCAACCCTACGGCGACGTGTGGCTCCAGCTCAAGCCCCTCGCCTACCAGCGCCACCCCTACCAGTGGAACACCATCGGCAAGGAGATTTCGCACATCGAAAACGCCGTGATGGCCGACGTGCGCGGCTTTTTTCAGAAACACTACGCCCCCCAGAACGCCATTCTGGTAGTAGCCGGCGGCGTGAGCGAGGCCGAAGTGCGCCGCCTGGCCGAGAAGTGGTTTGGCCCCATTCCTGGCGGCCCCGCCTACCAGCGCCACCTCCCCGCCGAGCCCGCCCAAACCGAGGCCCGACACCTCACCGCCACGGCCCCCGTGCCGCTCTCGGCCCTCTACAAAGCCTACCACATGCCCGCCCGCACCGACGAGTGCTACCACGCCTACGACCTGCTGAGCGACGTGCTGGGCCGGGGCAAGTCGGCCCGCCTGCACCAGCGCCTGGTGAAGGAGCAGGCCCTGTTCAACAATATTTCGGCCTCCCTCACCGGCTCGCTCGACCCCGGCCTGCTCGTCATCAGCGGCAAGCTGAACGAGGGCGTGGACCTGAAAGCCGCCGATGCGGCCGTAGAGGCCGTCGTGGCCGAATTCCTGGCCGAAGACGTGGATGCCCAGGAGCTCCAAAAAGTAAAAAACCAAGCCGAAAGCAGCCTGGTTTTCCAAGAAATCGACCTCCTGAATCGCGCCCTCAACCTGGCCTACAGCAAGCTGCAAGGCGATGCCAACCTGGTGAACGACGAAAGCCGCCGCATTCAGGCCGTGACCGTGGCCGACGTGCGCCAAGCCGCCCAAGCCACCCTGCGACCCGAGAATTGCAGCACGCTGTACTACGAAGCGGTGTAAACGGGCAAGCCCCAGCGGGGCGACATTCGTTGACCGAATGTCGCCCCGCTGGGGCTTTGGGTGATGCTGGCACGAATTTCACTACCGATATGTCGCCCTCCGGGTACGACCCCACTGGGGCTAATGTTCAGCAGTCTCTGATTTGGGTTTGCCCTTTTTTCCTACTTCCGCTTCGCCTTTGCCGGAGCCACGGGCGCAGTATTGTCGCGGTTGAGGGTGCTGTTGGCGGGCTTTTTATAGGCCGGGCGCGGGGTGCGGTTGTCGTTGTAGCCGCCCATTTTCTGGTAGCCGACCTGCTTGCGCATGGGCATGCTGGGGGCCAGGTACGACATCGAGCCGTTCTTGATTTCTTCGGGCACCCCTGCGCC
>JAYULN010000121.1:0-2460 GCA_043763525.1 Hymenobacter sp. | reverse complement strand
GACCCGCCTGCAAGGTGGCCCGTTCCTGCGAATCCAAGGTGACAAAGCGTTTACGCATGCTCAAAGATAGGCAGTTTAATTATGGCCAGTTACTTAGTCGCCAATGCACCCATTGCAAAGTCAGTGCTTGACCACCCTAGCGAAAGTGGTGATGGTCCTTCTTGGAAAACTATTTTAGTATATGCAAAAAAAGCTGCTGGCTACCAGGTTTTCTCAAAAGAGGTATTCAATGGCATGACCCCAACTTTTAGCGAAAAGACATTTGTCTTTGCTGGTGGTGAAGCTAAAATCACACGGCTGAGGTCAAAAAGCATGGCTGGTGAGGTTAACAAGCAATTTTCGCCAGCAAAAACTATTTTCAAAGTTCCAGTTAAAGGTCAGAAGTGCTATTGGAATGACCCTACTTCCAAAGATTTGACTAAATGCATTTCAGAGCTTACCACTGTAGTGATAGGAGATAGAGAAGTGCCAGCAATCAAATTGACCAAGCAGGGATACTACCCTAACGGTAAGCCCGTAGCTTGGGCAAAGACCATTGAGTATTATGCTCAAGGGCTTGGGCTATACAAAATATGTTACAAGGATGGTAAAACGATGTCTATTCTTGAAGCAGCCTTTTCCGATTCAGAGGAAGAAATTGTACTCAATGAGCTAGAGGTTGGGAAGCCTGTGAAGGTCGTAGAAAAGGAGGAAGAAGAGATTAATACTCTTACTGCGAAGTCACTCGTTCCCGTTTCTAAAATTGATTTGCTAGCAATCAAAGGGTGGAAGTTTGAATCAATACCAGTAGTTGAGATGGTTGACGGCAATGGTGGATGGGTCAGCTTTAATTTCGACATAAACGAAAAAGGTATGGTTGAATCTGTTACAAGAACGGGTTCAACAGTTTCTGAGCAACAGCAGAAACTATGTACTGATGCCTTGTTGAAATCTAAATTTCTGCGGGCTAGTCCTTCTGCCACCGCAGCCACTGGCAGATACACATTCAGATTTGAAATTCGCTGATGTGCTACTATGCTACGGGGGCGCACAAACAGCACCTCCCAGCCACTCCCAGTTTCTCCCGCTGCTGGGGCGGCGGGTGGGGGAGGGGGCGAACCTGTACGAAGGCCAATGCGTTATACCGGAACTTTGGTGGTATCTTTCGGCTACAAAAAATAAGGAGCCGAGCGCACGGCCCGACTCCTTACCAACTACCGGAGTAATTGAGAGAGCAGGATAAAGCCGATGGCCTTACCTGCGCCGCTCAAAAACCCAATCAAAACCGGCTTCCACCAGTCTTGCAGTAGTTTTTTCACGCTGTCCCGTTTCATTTGAGATGAAGTTGAGGGTTTGTACTGAAACCCCGCTTCTGAACCCTCGGCCGCTCCTACGGTCGGGGGTTCACCTTTTTAGGGGAACCGCAGGCCGGGGACTACCGATGCGCTTGGCGCGAAGGTAAGGTAGCGAAACTGCTGCCTCTGCCGTTTCTCTCGCTGCTGGGGCGGCGGGTGGTGGGGGAGGGGCAAGGCCCTAGATATTGACACCCGAAAACCATTATCTTAGTGTAACTAAAAATCAGTTACATTTGTTGCTCATCAAAATCAACAGCCCCGGTAGATGAGCAGACGCGATAAGTTGACGGACCGGCTGTGCAAGCGACCCAAAGATTTTACCTGGGATGAGCTGGAAAAGCTGCTGGCGGCTTATGGCTTCCTGCTACTCAAGGGAGGTAAGACGGGCGGCAGCCGGCGCAAGTTTTACAACGAGGCTAGCCAAGAAGTGCTGGATTTGCACAAGCCCCATCCGGGCAACATTTTGAAGCCTTACCAATTGGATTTGATTATTGAAAAGCTGAATATCTGCCAGCCTGCTGTGAAGCCTTTACAAGGTTGAGGGTTTCGTTCAGTCATAGAAATACCAGCCAGCCGGGCGTCAACGGCACCAACCCAATGGACAACGTACTTACCCACAAAGGCTACTTCAGCATCGTGAAGTATAGCCCTGAATCGGAAATCTTCTACGGGAAGATTGAAGCCATCGTGGACCTTGTGAGCTATGAAGGTGAAACGGCCAAGGAAGTGAAAGCGGCGTTTGAGGAAGCGGTGGAAAGCTACTTGGAAACGTGTGCGGAAGTAGGCAAGAAGCCCGATAAGCCCTACACGGGTACCTTCAATGTGCGCGTCAATACCGAACTGCACCGCAAGGCTGCCATTCTCTCGAAGCAGCGCAACATCAGCATGAACCAATTGATAGGAGAGGCGCTTGCTCGTTACGTAGGAGTATGATGCAATCCTGATAGCATTACGGGTAATTTCTACCGCACGCTTGCAAAAGCCCTGGCAGCCGGCTACCTTTGCACTCCCAAAACTCCCGAGGCTTGCCTCAAAACCATTTGGCAGGTTGCCAAAAGAAACCATTGGCCGTGCCGTCGCCGGGCGTGCCAAGTAGTCTTAACCGAAATTTCGTTGGTCCCGTTGG
>JAYULN010000120.1:0-14730 GCA_043763525.1 Hymenobacter sp. | reverse complement strand
AACGGCCTGGAGGTGTTCAAAAAATCGAAAAGCGGCTGCTGCTAAAGTGCCTCCAGAGGCTGGAAACACAGTTTAATATTTTGGTGCGGGTGCCCTGTTGCCGAAGCATCTTTACCGCAGCAGTAATTAATTTTACTATGGCGACAGAGATGCTTCGGCAAGCTCAGCATGACGTTCTTTTTTTCAGGTCTTTTGCGCTTCGCCATTTCCCGCCGATTGCTGTTCCAACACCTACCTTGCCCGCTATGCCCCCTGCCGCCCCCGACTCTGCCGCTGCTCCCCTGGTGCCGCTTCTCACCCGCGAGCAGGTGCTGCGCGCCCTGCGCCAGATAGCCCGCGAAGGCCGCCCCCCGCCACCGTGTACGAGCTGGTGTACCGGGGTCGCCGCTACCCGCCCCGCGCCGTGGCCGAGCTGGCCTACCGCCTAGCCACCGGCAACCCCGCCGCCCACCGGCCCCGTCCGGCCGGTGCGCCCACCAACACCCTGCTCGAACGCCTCGATTTCACCGTCAGCACCAAGCGGCCGGTGCTCACGTCGGGCTCGGCGCACGAGGGCGATGAGACTGCCCGCCAGCAGGCCGAAGACTTGTACACGGGCCTGGCCCCCGCCGCGCCCAGCACCGCTGGCCACGCCGCCCTGCGCCCCCGCTACGACCGCCAGCGCCTCATCGCCCCGCACCTCTACCAGCTCTACGCCTACCTCCAAAACCAGCAGCCCACTCCCGGCCAGGCCCTCGAAGGCATCCTCCTATACCCTGCCGCTGCCCAGGCCGTGGATGTGCGCTACACGCTCGGTGGCCACCCCGTGCGCGTCGTCACCCTCAACCTGCACCAACCCTGGTCCGGCATTGCCGCCGATTTGCTGGGGCTTATTGAGTAGAATATTCGTTCCTACGTCACTGTCCCTTTTCCCTCCTGCCACGAACATAAAAAAGCCCGGACTTTCCGAGGAAAATCCGGGCTTCTCTTACCTAAGAAAAAAGTATTGAGCCGGCACGAGGCCAGCGCTCAATTACTTCTTAACCTCGGTGGTGGTGGTGGTGGTGCCAGCAGCGGGAGCCGTAGCATCAGCAGCGGGAGCAGCGGCAGGAGCAGCAGCGTCCGTGGTGGTAGCAGCAGGAGCAGCCATTGCGGTGCTGTCGGTAGTCGTGGTGGTCGAAGTCTCGGTGCCAGCAGCAGGAGTCTCAACAACGGTCTCTTCGGTCTTCTTCGACTCGCACGACGACAGACCAGCGGTCAGGGCCAGGCCCAGGGCAGCAACTTTGAACAGGTTGTTCATTTTGGGGGTAATTTTGAAAATGGGTTAACTAAAAAACGCCCTTTATGCCGCCTTACTGAAAAGGTAACCCGGCCCGGAAATTATTTTTTTCGTTGGGTTACTTGCCGCCCGCGTTTGTATTAACCACCAAAGTGAATGAGCAGAGGCAATTCCTCTTCTTCGACTCCGACCGACGACGCGCTGATTGCTGCTATCCGTAGCGGCGATGAGCGGGCGCTGGCCCACCTCTACCGGCTGCACTGGCCCATGGTGTCGCACTTCGTGCTGCAAAACAGCGGCTCCGAAGATGATGCCCAGGACGTGTACCAGGAAGGCGTGATGGTGTTTTATGAAAAGGTGCGCGACGGCTCCCTGGAGCTGAGCTGCCAGATTAAAACCTACCTCTACGCCGTGTGCCGCCGCCTGTGGCTCAAGCGCCTCACCAGCAGAAGCCGCTTTGGCGTGCGCCTGCTCGACGACGAGGAGCACGGCCCCTACCTCAACACGGGAGCCGAGGAAGACGTACTGGCCGCCGAAGAGCAGGACCGTCGTTTCGCCACCATGAGCGAGGCCCTGAGCCACCTCGGCGAACCCTGTCGCTCGCTTTTAGAAGGCTTTTACCTGCTCGACAAGTCAATGCAGGACCTCACCGCAGAATTCGGCTACACCAACGCCGACAATGCCAAGAATCAGAAATACAAGTGCCTCGTGCGCCTAAAAAAATTATTCTTTTCTCACTACAAAGAAGAACCTATCTAAGAAAATCAACGAACAGTTTGTAGTGAAGAGTGAGCAACGATGGACCGAAGTTTTTCCCTGGTTCTTTGACCATTGCCTGCCGACAACTGCTAATTGCTCTTTGATAATTGCTCATTGAGATGATGACTGAAGCAGACTATTACGCCTTATTTGAAGCCTACGCCGGTGGCGAGCTGGCCAGTCCCGCCCGGGCTAATTTCGAGGCGCGCCTGGCAGCCGACCCGGCCCTGGCCCTGCGCTATGCCGATTTTACGGAGCTGACCGACACGCTGCGCACCTATGGGCAGCGCCAGCAGGCCCGGCAGCGGCTGAAAAATATTCACGCGGCCATGCTGGCGGCGGAAGCCCCCGAAGTAATTGCCCCTGCCGAAACCGCCAGCCCGCTGACGCATGCGGTGAACCCGATGCTGCGCATTTCGCGCACCGAGCGCCGGCTGCGCGAGTTTTGGAGCGGGCACCGGGCCACCGTGGGCGTGGCAGCCTCGGTAGCCATCCTGGCCGTGTTCAGCACCTTGCTGGGCATAGAGTGGTGGCGGGCGGCCAAGGCCCAGCCCTCGCTGTACGGCTACACCGTGCTGCGCCGCGAAATGGACAAGCTCAAGCGCAACCAGCAAAGCCTGTCGCGCACCCTCAACCAGATTGACCCTGGCAGTGCCCCAATAGCCATTAAAGAAAGCAAGTTCAGCGGCACGGGCTTCGCCCTTACCTCGGAAGGCTACTTAGTTACCAGCTACCACGTTATTCAAGGCGCGGACTCGCTGCTGATTGAGGGCCGCGACCAGCAGCGCTACCACGCCGAGCCGGTGTATTCCGACGTGAAGCACGACCTAGCCATTCTGCGCATTACCGATAAGAAGTTCAGTGGTTTTGGCCGGCTGCCCTACGCCATCAAGTCGGGGCAGGCCGATTTGGGCGAGCGGGTGTTCACGTTGGGCTACCCGCGCGAAGACGTGGTGTATGGTGAAGGGGCCCTGAGCGCCCGCTCGGGCTTTGAAGGTGATACGGCCTTTTACCAGGTCAGCATTCCGGTGAACCCCGGCAACTCGGGTGGGCCGCTGCTCGACGAGCGCGGCAACCTGATTGGCGTGGTGAGCGGCCGCCAGAACGACGCGCAGAGCGCGGCATTCGCCACCAAGTCCTCGTACCTGGTGCGGCTGGTCGATTCCCTGGACGCGGCCAAGCCCGCAGCTCCATACCACTTGCCGCACTACGGCCTGCTGGCCGGCACCGGGCGGCCCCAACAGATAAAAAAGATTCAGGACTACGTGTTTGTGGTGAAAGTATTTGAATAGGCTGTACTTCTGCGGCTCCCTAGCTTCTAAGGCCTGTTTCCTCACCGGAACGGGCCTTGGTTTTGGAGGATTAACTGTTGGGTTTTATATAACCTTGCACCCTCGAATCCAGTATTTAGGTCGGGGCCGCCGCTGGTTGCCTTTTCACACTTTTGCATTCCCTAAAATTTGCTATCCGTGGCTCAAAATCAACAAACCCCGCCTTCCAGCAACGATGTTGCCGGCTCGGCCCTCTTTAAGAAATTCCTGCAAACGGCCGAAGGCTACATCCGCCAGCCCACCCGCCTGAAAAAGCTGCTGACGGATGCCTACGCCAAAGCCAGCGAGAAAAACGACGTGGGCACGCTGGCACACGAGGCCTGGGATACGCTCCAGACAATGTTCCGGCTTATTAAGGCTTCGATGTCGGGCGAGTACACGGGCGTGCCCGGCACCACCGTGGCGGCGGCCGTGGCTGTGCTCGTCTACTTTTTAAGCCCCATCGACCTGATTCCCGACTTCATCCCCGTGCTGGGCCTGCTCGATGACGTGGCCCTGGTAGCGTGGTTCTCGACGACTTTGAAGGGCGAGATGGACAAGTTCCACGAGTGGGAGCTGACCCGGCCGGCTTTGGCTGCCAGTACCGACAGCCCCGCGCCGAAAGCGGAAACCCCGGCCGCGCAGCCTTCGCACTCGAACGAACCGGCCGCTGCTACGCCGCAGGTTGCCTTCGAGTCGGCTAAAAATGCCGGCACTGCCTCCCCCGCACATGGTGCGCCCGCCCCCGGTACTCACGCCGACGCGACAGCGAATACCACCGATGGCAACCACACCGGTAACCGCGACGCGGCCGCCGGTACCGGCGGCAACGTCCGCTAAGGCTGTTTCGTGGCGCGAAGCGGGGCTTCGCGCAGCATCCTGCCCGAACGCAAAAACCCCGGCAACTGCAATTGCCGGGGTTTCTTATGTGATGATTTTCGGGTGCGGGCTACGCGGCGGCGGCGTGGTCGCGCACGAAGCGCACGAAGTCGCCCACGGTATAGAGCGGCACTTCGTCGGGGATGACGATGCTGAAATTGCGCTCCAGCTCCAGGATGATATCCACCACGTCGACGGTGTCGAAACGCAGGTCGCGGGCCAGGCTGGCGGTTTTGCGTACGCGGCTGGCCCGGATGGCCTTGCGCTTGCTGATAATGCGGAATACCTGTTGCTCGATGGAGGCGGTGGGGGCGGAACTAGTAATGGACACGTACATAAATAGCGTTGCGGAAAATTGGCGAGTGTGGACCAGCTAATGGGTGGCGAGTGAAGCCCACTGAGAAGCGGCTGCTCCAACAGCAGCTCCTCAGTGGACCCAACAACGCGTAAGAAGCTAGGCTAGTACAGGCGGCGCTGCCGCCTGTACTTCTTCAGAGTCCACCTCTTCGGAGATGGTTGCAAGGTCATCGGGGTTTTTACCCGAAATTTTTGCTTTCAGCGATTCGCTCAGCAGGTACATTACGGGCACTACCAGCAGGGTGATGCCCGTGGCGAAAGTGAGGCCGAAGATGATGGTCCAGGCCAGCGGCCCCCAGAACGTAACCGACTCGCCACCAATGAAGAAGTGCGGGTTGCCGCTGGCGAACAGCTCGTAGAAGTCGATGTTCAGGCCGATGGCCAGCGGGATGAGGCCCAGCGTGGCGGCCGTGGCCGTGAGGATAACCGGATTGAGGCGGGTGCGACCGGCCAGCACGATGGCCTCGCGCAGGGGCATGCCCTGCGAACGCAGCATGTCGGTGAACTCGACCAGCAGAATCCCGTTTTTCACCACGATGCCGGCCAGGGCGATGATGCCCACGCCCGTCATCACAATGCTGACGCTCTGGCCCGTAATGGCCAGGCCCCAGAATACGCCGGCGATGGAGAACAGCACTTCGGAGAGGATGATAAGCGGCTTGCTGAACGAGTTGAACTGCGTGACCAGAATCAGGAAGATGAGGCCCAGGGCCCCGATGCCGGCCAGGGGCAGGAAGTCGGAGGTTTCCTTTTGGTTTTCCTGCGCACCGCCCATGTTGATGGTGTAGCCGGGCGGCAGCGGGAAAGCTTTGAGGGCCGTCTGGATGTTGCCCACCACGCCGGGGCCGGTGAAGCCGCCGAGCACGTTGCTCGAAATGGTGATGACGCGCTTGGTGTCTTTGCGCTTGATGCCGCCGTAGGTGCTGCCGTAGCTGACATCGGCCACCGAGGAAATGGGCACCTGGCGCACGGCCCCGGTGGCATCGCGGAAGGTGAGCGGGGCGTTCACCACGGCATCCACGTCGTCGCGGTAGGGCTTGGCGTAGCGCACCTGGATGGGGTATTCATCGTCGGCGGTCTTGAATTTGCTGGCCTCGGTGCCGTAGATGGCCGTACGCACTTCCATGCCAATCTGGCCCGTGCTGATGCCCTCGCGGTTGGCCCGCACGCGGTTGATATTGACGGCGATTTCGGGGTTGCGGTCTTCGAGGTTGGAGCGCAGCTGCTCGACCCCACCGATTTTCAGCGAATCGAGGTAGCGGGTCACTTTCTTCGAGAGCTTGGCCAGGGCCGGGTAGTCGTCGCCGGCTACTTCGATGGCAATTTCTTTGCCCGTGGGCGGGCCGGCCGCTTCCTGGTCGACGGCTACTTCGGCACCGGGAATGCCTTTTACGGCTTCCCGGATTTTATCCATGTAGGTGTGGGTGGCCGGGCCGGTGCGCTCGCTCAGCTCCTTGAAGGCCACGCCGACTTTGCCCATGTGCGACTGCGACACGCCGGCGGCGGTGGCTTCGGCGGGGTCGCCGGCCCCGATGGCCACGTTGGTAATCACCGATTCTACGTCGGGATTCTTCTTGCCGATTACGCCGTAGATACGGTCCTCAAGCACGTGCGTAATCGAGTCGGTAACGGCTACGCGGGTGCCCACAGGCATTTTTAGGTAGGTGTAGATGAACTTGGGGTCGCCTTTGGGGAAGAAGGCCACGGCCGGCTTGCGGATGCCCACGGCCACGAACGAGCCGATGAACAACACCAGCACGCCCACCATCACCAGGGCCGGGTGGCCGATGGCCCAGCGCACCAGGTTGGCGTAGCCGTTCTGGAAGCGCGGCAGGGCCTTGGTCTGGAACCAGGCAATCATTTTCACGAATACGAAGGTGTTGAGGAAGCAGAGCAGGATAATCGTGATGGCCAGGTTGCCCACGAAGGGCGAGCGGGCCACGTAGCCGATAATGGCGATGAGGAGCAGCACGCCCATGGCAATCAGGAAATTGCGCGTGAGTTTGGGCTTGCTGTGCAAATCTTCCTCAAAGTGGCTTTCGCGCTCCATGAAGCTCACGGCAAACACCGGATTCATGATAAACGCCACAATGAGCGAGGCCATGAGCGTGACAATGAGCGTGACCGGCAGGTAGTACATGAACGAGCCCACGATGCCCGGCCAGAACATGAGCGGCACGAACGGAGCCACCGTGGTGAGCGTGCCCGCCAGCACCGGCACAAACACCTCGCCGGCGGCGAACTTGGCCGCTTTCGGGGTGCTGAGGTTGGGATGCTCGTGCAGCAGGCGGTGGGTGTTCTCAATCACCACAATGGCATCATCGACCACGATGCCCAGCGCCAGCAGGAAGGCGAAGAGCACAATCATGTTCAGGGTAAAGCCGAACACGGGGATGACCAGGAAGGCCAGGAACATCGAAATCGGCACGGAAAGGCCCACGAACAGCGCGTTGGTGGTGCCCATGAAGAACATCAGAATCAGCGTCACGAGCAAAAAGCCGATGATGATGGTGTTGATGAGGTCGTGCAGGGTGACGCGGGTGTCGTTGGAAGTGTCGCCCGTGACGGTGATGGCCAGCTCCTTGGGCAGGTTGGCCTTCGAGTCGGCGATGATTTTCTTGATGTTGTCCGAAGCCACAATCAGGTTTTCGCCGGCGCGTTTCACCACGTTCAGCGTAATGGCGTTTTTGCCTTCGAGGCGGGCGTAGCTTTCGCGGTCCTTGAACCCGTCCGTCACGGTGGCAATGTCGCCGAGGCGCACGGGCGCACCGTTGAGGTTCTTGATTTGGATGTCGGCAATGTCGGTGGCCCGCGCGTACTGGCCGGCCACGCGCACGGCCCGCTTCTGCCCGCCCACGTCGATGCTGCCGCCCGACACGGTCACGTTCTCGCGACCGATGGCGTTCGAGATATCGCCGAAGCCCAGGCGCGAAGCCCGCAGCTTGTTCAGGTCCACGTCCACGTTCACCTGCTGGTCGAGGGCACCCACAATGTCGACGCGGGTGATTTCGGGCAGGGCCTCAATCTTATCCTGGAAGTCGTCGGCGAACTTCTTGAGCTGGGCGGCGGGCAGGTTGCCGCTCAGGTTGACGAACATAATGGGCTGCTCGGAAATGTTAATTTCCTTCACCGTGGGGTCGGCGGGCAGGTCGTTGGGCAGCTCTGTGCGGGCCTTGTCCACGGCATCCTTGATGAGCTGCTTGGCCACCGGCACATCCACGTTGGAGTTGAACTCCACGTCGACGATGCAGTAGTCCTGGTTCGAGGTCGAGTTGATGTGCTTCACCCCGTTCACGCCCTTTATTTCCTTTTCGAGGTGGCGCGTCACCAGGTTTTCAATGTCGGTGGGCGAGGTGCCAGGATACACCGTGGCCACGATGATGCGCGGAATCACGATGTCGGGGAATTTCTCCTTGCCGAGCTTGATGTAGGCAAAGATGCCCGCCACGCACAGCAGCACCGTGATGATGTAGATACTGGTTTTGTTGTTGATGGACCAGCTGGTCGGGCCAAATTCTTTCTCTATATCCTGCATGACTTTTTCACTAAAAGCTTGAGAACTATTTGGGGCAGAGACGCATACTTGCGTCTCGTCGTCTGCGCCGTTCAACGATAATCGTTCAACGACGAGACGCAAGTATGCGTCTCTATACGCCCTGCACGGCTACTTTTTGGCCTTCGTTCAGGTTCTGGTAGCCGGCCGAGATAATCTGGTCGGTGGCGGTGAGGCCGCTGGTTACTTCGACCTTGCCGTTGTAGGTGTTGCCGGTTTTGATGATGCGCTTCTTGGCCACCTTTTTGGTGCCTTCCTGGCTTACGACGTACACGTAGCTGTTTAGCTCGTCGTGCTGCACCAAATCCACCGGAATGACGGTGGCGCTGGCCTGGCTGTAGTTCTGGATGCGGACCGTGGCCACCATGTTGGGGCGCAGGTCGGTGGCCTTGGCATTTTGCAGGCGCAGCTCCACCGTGAAGGTGCGGCTGGTGGCATTGATGCTGCGGCTCACCACGCGCACGGTGGCGGGCAATTCCTTGTCACCCAGGTCCGGGATGGTAACCACGGCAGCATCGCCGGCCTTGATGCTGTTGCCGTAGGCCTCACTCACATCGGCCAGAATTTTGCCGCCCGTGCCGCTGGTCAGGCGCACCACCGGCACCCCGGGGGCCGTTACCTCGCCCAGCTTGGGCAGCACCTCATCCACGGTGCCCGAAAAAGGCGCGGTCACATTGTAGAGGGCTTTTTGCTGGCCCAGGGTGGCCAGGTTACGTTGCAGGGCCTGGTAGTTGTTCTTGGCCGTGAGGTACTGAATTTCGGTGCCAATCTGCTGGTCCCAGAGGCTCTTTTGCTTCTGGTACACGATGCGGGCCAGGTCGAGGCGGGTGTGCAGCTCGGCCATGCTGGCATCGAGAATGCTGGCATCGACGGTGGCCAGCACCTGGCCCTTGCTCACCCGGTCGCCGCGCTGCACGCGCAGGCTGGTGAGCGTGCCGGCGGCGCGGGAGCCTACGGTGGCGTTCTGGTCGAAATCGACGCGGCCCTGCACTTCGAGGTAGCTCTTAAAGCTCTCGGGCTTGGCGTTCATCACCGATACGGGCGTGGCCGCCACGGTAGCGGGGCCGCCGGTTTTGGCTTCCAGCTCGGCAATTTTGGCCTGGTTGGCCGCCTGCTCCTGCTTGAGCTTGGTCAGCTCGGCCTTGGGGTCTTTGCTGGAGCCGCCGCAGGAAGCGAGGAGCAAGGTGCCGACGAGGAGCAATACGGCGGGTTGGGTGTTCTGAAAGCGCATGAGAAAGCGGGGTGTTTCGGAGTTGAGGAGGATTGGAGCACGCAGCTCAGGCTGTCATGCTGAGCGCAGTCGAAGCATCTCTGCCGCAGTAGTAAATGATATGCTCTCCCGGTAGAGATGCTTCACTGCGTTCAGCATGACGTTCTATCTGGACTGATTATTTCTTAACTTGGTTGAACAGCTCGCCGGTGGCTTTGTCGCGGTCGACTTTGGCCACCAGCACGTCGTACACGGCCCCGTAGTAGTTGGTTTGGGCCCCGCGCAGGTCGGTTTCGGCCGTGATGACTTCCAGGTTGGAACCCACGCCGGCGTTGAACTTGATGCGGGTGACGCGGGCCACGTCGGCGGCCAGGTCGAGGTTGGCCCGCTGATTATCGAGCACGTCGAGGGCATTCACGAGGGTGGCGCGGCTCTGGGCATCCTGCAAGTCGATGCTCTGACGCAACGTCTCAAAGCCGCGCTCGATGGTTTGCTGCGAAATACGGGCCTGCTGCACCTGATACTTGCGGCGAAAGCCGTCGAACACCGGCACCTGCAGGCTCAGGCCCACGTTGCCAAAACCGAACCAGTTCTGGTTGATGAAGCCCGATGAGTTGGTCGAGTTCGGCCCGCGAAAGCCCAGCAGCCCGCTCAGCGTGGGGTCGGACCCCGTGAAGCCGTAGGCCCCCGTGAGCAGCAGGCGCGGGTAGGCCCCGGCGCGACGGTTGCTCAAATCCAGACCGGCCAGGGCCTGCTGGGTTTCGAGCACCGAAAACTCGATGCGGTTATTGTAGTTGAGGGCCGCGGCCGCCTGCGAGGGCCGTGCCCCGCCGAGGGCCGTTTGCTGGTCGAGGCGGTTTTGCTCGGCCGCGTTTTCCTGGCCGGGCGCGGTGGTGGGCTGGCCGGCCAGGGCGTTGGTACCGGCCGGGCCGCCGCCAGTGGCGGGGCTGGCCACGCCCAGGCGCTGGCGCAAGGCCCCGGCATCCACCACGGCCGCGCTCAGCGAGTCGGTTAGCTGCACGGCTTGCTGCTGGGGCAGGCCCATCTGAAACTTGAGCAAGGCCAGGCTCAGCTCGGTGAGGCGCTGGGCCTTTTGCTGCTCCACTACCAGGTTGTTGCGCTGCACGCGCAGGCGGTCCACGTCGAGCTTTTCGGCGAAACCGGCCTTGTAAATCTTCTGGGTCTGGTACAGTACCGTATCGAGGCGCTGCACGTTGCGGGCCAGCAGGTTGAGGCGCGAGCGGGCCACCAGCGTGCTGTAGTAGGCCTTGCTCACCTGCTCCACCACGTCGATTTCGGCCTGCTGGGTTTGCTTTTTGGCCAGCTGCTCATACACTTTAGCTGCCTTCAGGCCAATGAGATACGAGCCATCGAACAGCAGCTGCGACACGCTGGCGCTGGCCGAGCCGGCGTATTGCAGGCCGAAGGCGAAGGGCGTGGGGCCGGTTTTGGGGGCCTCGCCGTAGGCCGGGCTCAGGGTAACGGAGTTGCCGGCCTGGGCGGCGGCAATATCGGCCTGCGTGAGCTTGGTGCCTTCCAGCGGTGCCCCGCCGAAGCGGCCAAAATCCACCAGCGACTTTTGCAGCTTGAAGTTGTCGGCCACGTTCGCGCCAATATTCACCTGCGGCAGGCCGGCGCTCGTGATTTCGCCCACGCGGGCGCGGGCCGTTTGCTCGCCGAGGCGGGTGGCCAGCAGCGTCGATTTGTTCTGGATGGCATAGCTCACGGCCTGGGGCAGGCTCAGGGCCATCAGGCCGCCGGTGGGCGGGGCCTGGGGCAGGGCAGCCGGCACCGTTTGAGCGTGCGGCGCGGTGGGTGCCGCAGTGGCCAGCGCGGCCAGCAACAGCAGCTTAGGTGAAAACAGTTTTTTCATCGGGGTTTGGGTGTTGGGGAAGCGAAGTGCGGGGTGGAACGGCCGGGGCTATTCGGTTTCCGTCACGTGACGAACCTCATTGATAAGCTTGTGGCCCTTGAGCGAGGCAATGCCCAGCATGAAGTGTTCGAGAATGCTCTGTTGCAGCCGCTGCACGTCGAACTCCCGGACCGGAAACACGTCGGGGTTGAAGGCGAGCTCAATCTGAGCCAGGCGCAGGCGGGCCAGCACGGCCACGTCGAGGTCGGCGCGGTACAGGCCCTCGGCCATGCCCCGGCGCAGGTTGTCGGTTATCTGGTCCAGGATGTATTCGTACTTATGCGCCACCCACAGCTTCCAGGTGAGGGGGTAAAATTTTTGCAGGTCGTAGAAAATGCTCGGATGCACGTCGGCAAACTGCTGCCGCATCCAGCCCATCATCCGAAACAACTCGTCGATGGCCGAAGCCGACTGGCCCAGCAGCCGCACGCAGTCGCGCTGCGTGTCGTTGAGGTGCTGGGCCATCACGGCATGCACCATCTCGTCCTTGTTGGCAAACCATTTATAGAGGGTTTTTTTCGACATGGCCATGCTGGCCGCGATGTCGTCCATGCTCACGCTCTTGATGCCGTTGCGCATGAAAAGCGCGGCGGCCTGATGCAGAATTCGGTCTTTTATTTCCATAGTTGACGAGGCAAAGATACGATGGAAACTTTTATTGGTTCTAAAGTTTCCATTAAGTTTTTGCAATCAACTCCCCGGCAGCAAGGGCTTTTTTTATATAACGACGGACCATTAACCGTCATATTTTAAGCATTGTTGAAGAATCCGGTTTCATTCAACGCCGAATAAACTAATTAAAGTAGCAATATAAAGCTAATAAATTTAGTTTAAATAAATTCAAAAATTCAGGTAACTATTTTTTCCGCTGCTGTGGCACAGCCTTGGCGGCTGGTCGGGGGCATGGTGAACGCCGGATGGACGGATACATTTGTGCCCGCTTGCGGGACTTGGCAGCGGGCGGTTTTCTCACGCATTTTTTCTTTCCGTCGCTTGTGAATCCTTACCTCGACCGCCTCTGCCACCTGGCCCGGCAACCCAGCCGCCGCATCATCGGCCTGATGTCGGGCACCTCGCTCGATGGGCTCGACGTGGCCCTGTGCCGCCTCACGGGGCACGGCGTGGGCACCGGGCTGGTGCTGGAGCAGTTCGCCACCGTGCCGTACGACGACGACATCCGCGCCCGCATCCGGCAGGTGTTTGCCCGCGGGCAGGTGAGCCTCGAATACCTCACGCTGCTGAATCCCTGGCTGGGCAACCTGCACGCCCGCATGGTGCGCGACTGCCTGCAAAGCTGGCAAATCGACCCCGCCGATGTGGACCTGGTGGCCAGCCACGGCCAGACCGTGTACCACGCCCCCCGGCACCAGCACCAGCGCCCCGACTTTGCCCTGAACGCCACCCTCCAGCTCGGCGACGGCGACCACGTGGCCGTGGGCACGGGCATCATCACCGTCAGCGACTTCCGGCAAAAGCACCTGGCCGGTGGCGGCGAAGGTGCCCCGCTGGCCGCCTACGGCGACTTCCTGCTGCTGAGCAGCCCCGCCGAGGAGCGGCTGCTGCTGAACCTGGGCGGCATTGCCAATTTCACCTACCTGCCCCGCCTGGGCGCTGATGCCAGCGCGGCCTTCAGCACCGATACCGGCCCCGGCAACACCCTGCTCGATGCCACCGTGCGCCGCCTGCGGCCAGGCCTGCAATACGACGAGGATGGCCGGCTGGCGGCCGCCGGGCAGGTCCACGAAGGATTGCTGGCCGCGTTGCTCGACCACCCGTTTTTTGCCGCGCCCCTGCCCAAAACCACCGGCCCGGAGCTATTTGGGGCCGACTACCTGAGCACCGCCCAGCAGCGCAGCCGCACCGGAAGCCTGGGCCTGGAAGACACCCTGGCCACGTTGGTCGAGCTGAGTGCCACCGGCGTGGCGCGGGCCGTGCGGCAGGCGTTTGGCGAGGAAACCTGCCCGCCGGTGTACACCAGCGGCGGCGGGGCCCACAACCCGGCCCTGGGCACGGCCCTGCGCCGCCACTTGCCCGGCACCCGCTTCGCCACCACCGCCCAGCTGGGCGTGCCGCCCGATGCCAAGGAAGCCATTCTGTTTGCCGTGCTGGCCAACGAAACGGTGGCCGGCCAGCCGGTGGCCATTGGCGCGGGGCGGCAGCGGGTGCCGGCGCTTTCGCTGGGCAAAATATCGTGGCCCGGCTGAGCACGATTCCGGAAAACTCTTTTTCCCTTCTTTTAACTCCGCGCAAAAATGTTGTCGGCCCGAAGAACGGCGGGCCGGTACTTTTGCGCCAATCCATTTCATCCCGCCTCCCTCATGAAAATTCGCACCGGCTTCGGCTACGACGTTCACCAATTGCAAGCAGGACTGCCGTTCTGGCTCGGCGGCATTCTGGTGCCGCACACCCACGGGGCCCTCGGCCACTCCGATGCCGACGTGCTCATCCACGTTATCTGCGATGCACTACTGGGCGCGGCCAACCTGCGCGACATCGGCTTCCACTTTCCCGATACCGACCCGCAGTACAAAGGCATCGACTCGAAGCGCCTGCTGAACGAGGTGATGCGGCTGCTGCGTGCCAAAGGCTACGAAGTGAGCAACATCGACTCGACCATTTGCCTGGAGCAACCCAAGGTGAACCCCCACATTGCCGAAATGCAGCGCGTGCTGGCCGCCGTGATGGGCATTGCCGAGGACGACATTTCCATCAAAGCAACCACTACCGAAAAGCTGGGTTTTGTGGGCCGCAAGGAGGGCGTAGCGGCCTATGCCAGCGTGCTCATCACCAGTAAGTAGAGCGTTCAAAAGCAAACAGGTTATTCGTTGTTAGTCAACTATTTATCGACCAACTGACAACTGACAACTGACAACTTAAAATAGAACGTCATGCTCATCTAGCGTCCGCTTCGCTCAGCATGACGCTCATTCAATCGAATAACATTCCCACTCATTCCCGATGACCATCAGAAACCTGCTTATCCTGCTCCTGGCTTTGGCCAGCGCCGCGCCGGCCCACGCCCAGGGCAAGGTAAAAGTCAAGACCAAAGCCAGAAAGACGGCTATGGTTACCAAGCCCGCTCCTTCCAGCACCGACTGGAGCGTGAAATACGCCGACCTGGTAACCGCCGAGCGCCTGCATACCCACCTGGCCGTGCTGGCTTCGGATGAGTACGAGGGCCGTGAAACCGGCACGAAAGGCCAGCACATGGCCGCCGCCTACGTAGTCGCGCAGTTCAAAACCGCCGGCCTGACCGGGCCGCTGCCCAACGCGGCCGACCCCTACCAGCAGCACTTCAACCTGGAGCAAATGACCTGGGCCGAGGGCGCAACCCTGCAAGTGGGCGGCATGGCTTACAACTGGCTGGTCGATTTTTACGGCATGGGCGACTCGCCCTTTACCGAGGAAACGACCGTGAAGCCGGTGTTCGTGGGCTACGGCATCGAGCAGCCGGGCTACTCCGACTACGCGGGACTGGACGTGAAAGGCAAG
>JAYULN010000119.1:0-29837 GCA_043763525.1 Hymenobacter sp. | reverse complement strand
CTTTTGTCCCAGTGCAAGTCGAGGCCGGCCTCGCCCACGGCGGCAAAAGGCCGGCGCCCCAGCCAGGTTTCCACCTCGTACAAATCCTGCTCGAAGCCGCGCGTGACCGAGCACGGGTGCAGGCCCATCATGGCGAAGCAGGTTTCGGGGGCCTGAGCTTCCAGCTCCAGCATGGCATCAATGGTCGAGTGGTCCACGTTGGGCATCACAATGGTGCGCACACCGGCCTCCTGGGCCCGGCGCAGGGCATCGAGCCGGTCGGGCTTAAACTGTTCGGAATAAAGGTGGGCGTGCGAATCGGTGAGGTGCATAGTGGGGCAAAAGTACCACGCCGCTTTACTCGTAGCGCCGCCCCTTCCACACTACCGCCCCGCCAGTCAGTTGAAATACCAAAACGGCCGCCGTCAACCCCAGCGTGTATAGCTCGAATAGCGGCAGCAGCCCCCAACGCAGCCGCAGCCCCGCCCGGCGATGCGCGAAATAGGCCAGCCCGCCCTGCACCAGCACCTTCGCCCCCCACGCGCCCAGCGCTGCCACCGGCCCCGCCAGCCACGCCACGCCCCCCAACGCCGGCCAGAACCCGCCGAAAAACAACAGCTCCAACCGCAGGCGCAGCGGCAAGCCGGCCACCCCGCGCAGCCAGCGCTTGCGCTGCCGCAACAGGGCCGCCCAGCTCATCATGGGCAACGAATCGGCCCGAATATTGGCCTGAAACACCTGCCGGAAATCAAACCCCGCCGCCAGCACGGCCTGAAACAGCGCAAAATCTTCGGTTACCGAGAAGGGCAGCGCCTCGTAGCCGCCCGTGGCCGCGTAGGCGGCGCGGGTCACGAGCATGTTGTTGCCCATGGCCGTGACGGGGCGGCCCAGGTCGCTCACCACCTGCACCATGCTCAGCGAGAGCAGCCAATCGAGCCCTTGCAGCTGGTCGAACAAGCGCGGCCCGCCCACCGCCGTAATGCCCGTAACCGTGCCCACGCCCGGCCCAGCGTGCCCCAGCAGGCCCGTCACCCAGGTAGGCGGCAGGCTGATATCAGCATCGGTGATGAAAAAAAAATCGGTGGTGGCTTGCCGTGTCAGGTGGGCCAGCACGTTGGCCTTGCCCCGCGCCTGCCCCAGCGTGTCGACGATGGAAATAACTTCAAAACGCCCCGCGAATCCCTGCATGGCCGCCACCGCCACGGCGGCGGTGCGGTCGGTGCTGCCATCATCGCCCACGAGAATTTCCAGCCGCTCGGCCGGGTAGTGCAGGGCCCGCAAGCTGGCCAGGCAGCGCGGCAGGGCCGCTTCTTCGTCGCGGGCGGCAACGAGAATGCTCACGCGGGGCAAGGGCGCGGGGAGCAGACCAGCCGGACTGGCCCCACGCCGCGCCGCAAACCGCCACGCCGTGAAGGCCATGCCCAGCAGCCACAGCCCCAGGTACAGCAGCAGAAAATTCAGCACCAGCCCGCTCACAGCGTCGCGAATTGAAAGCCCTGCCCGGCCAGGTGCGCCAGTACGCGCGGCAGCACAAACCGCAGCCGGGCGCTGGCCTTGCGGCTGTCGTGAAACACCAGCACGTCGCCCGGCCGCACGGCGGCCAGCGTGTGGCGCAGGCAGCTTTCGGGGCTCAGAGTGGGGGCATAGTCCCGCGTTAGCACCGACCACATTATCACCCGAAATTCGGGCCGCAACGCCCGCAGCAAGGGCCAGGTTAGCCGGCCGTAGGGCGGCCGAAACAGTGATTTTGAAGGCTGAGGGGTGAGGGGTGAATGGTCATCATCTCCCGATTTCCGGGGCGTACCAGCCACCAGCTCGCCTAGTATGGCCTGGCATTTGGCCACCTCCTGCCAATAATACTGGTGGCTGGTGGCCCATGCGCTGCGGTGGTGGTGGGTGTGGTTGCCGAGGCGGTGCCCGGCGGCCAGGGCGGCACGGGCAATTTCGGGGTAGCGCACCAGGTTTTCGCCCACGCAGAAGAACGTGGCTTTGGCCTTGACTAAAGCCAGCTGCTCCAGCACCCAGGGCGTTTCGTCGGGAATGGGGCCGTCGTCGAAGGTGAGGTACACCACCGGGGCCCCGGCGGGCGTGCGGCGCGGGCCGGTCCACTCGCAGCCGGGCAGCAGGGGGTGCAGCAGCCGGGGCGGGCGGGTGAGCACGGCCGCTTCGAGCCAGGCACGCATGGGCATCAGGAGCGCACCACGCGCATAAAAGGCACGTCGGCACCGGGCAATGGGCCCAGCACGGTAGCGAGGGCTTCGAGGAAGGCCTCGGCGGTGTTGGGGCGGCCGCCGGCGGGGCCACGACCCAGGTGCCGATGCACTTCGCCGGCCCACTCCCCTACCACGGTGGACGTGCCGGCGGGGCCGCTCAGCCCCAGCGTGGCTTCGAGGGTGAAGTAACGAGGACGCGTTTCCTCGGCTTCGGTTTCGGCGGGCTCGTCGTCTTCCTCGTACACGAGGGCCGAAAAATGGGCCTCCATCGTGGCCTGCGGCGGCGGCAGATGAAACAGCGCCGTAGCGCGGCCAGCCACTTCGTGCCAGCTCAGACGCAGGCCTTTAGCAGCCACCCGCTCGCTGGCGGGCAGGTTTTCGGCGGCTTTCTCCCACACGTATTGCAGCAGCTCGTGGGCCAGGTACGGGTCGCTCAGTTCGCGGCGCACCGAAACCGGCCGCCGCCACGCCAACTGCGGCAGCAGCACATGGGTAAAATTGTAGGGGTGCGAACGGGCCATAAGGAGGTACAAAAGTAACGCGGCGCGGCGCTTAATGAGGAATCGGGAGAGAGGAATGAGGAACGGACGCTCATTCCTCATTCCTCACCGCCTTCAGAATACCCTGCCACAGCACCTCCGCGCTATTTGCCCACGAAAACCGGCTGAGATTGGCCCGCCCGCCCGCCACGAGCTGCTGCCGGAGCTCCGCATCAGTCCACAGGCGGGTGAGGCCGGCGGCAATGCTGGCGGCCTCGTGCGGGTCGACCAGCAGCGCGCCGCCCGCGCCGGCCACCTCCGGCATCGAGCTGACGTTACTCGTGAGCACCGGGCAGCCGCTGGCCTGCGCTTCCACGATGGGAATGCCAAAACCCTCGAAATAAGGCACATACACCGTGGCCCGAGCCGCCGCGTAGAGACCGGCCAGCTCGGCATCGGCCACGCGACCCGTGAAATGCACCGCCGCCTGGTGGCGCATTTGCTGGTAGGCGGCGAGGATGGGACCGGCTTTCCAGGCCTTGCGGCCCACGATGAGCAGCTGAGCATCGGCCACGGCCGGGCCGCCCTCTTCCTTAAATGCGTCGAAGGCCCGCAGCAGATTGCCCAGGTTTTTGCGCGGCTGCAAGGCCCCCACGAACAAAAAATACGGCTGTCCGTGACTGAACCGGTGCCGGGTTTCGCGCTGCGTAGCCTCGGGTTGGGGCTGAAAAAAATCGGCCGGCGCGTTGTAGGCCACGCTGATTTTGGCGGGCGCGATGCCATAGGTTTGCACAATATCGGCCTTGGTGGCTTCCGACACGGCCACCAGCTGCGCCGAGGCGCGGGCAAAGCGCGGCATAAACCAGTGGTAGTACTTGCGTTGCAGCAGGCCCACATCAAGCGGAAAATGCTCGAAAGCAAGGTCGTGCAGCACCGTCACGCGGGGCACGCGGGTGGCCAGGGTGGTGAAGCCGTCGGGGCTGAGGAACGCGGCCGGCCGGTGCCGGGCCAGCCACGCCGCTACCGCGCCCTCGAACCAGGCCACGAACAGCAGCGGGTGCCGCGCCGGCGGCCGCAGCACGTGCGGCACCACGTTGGGCCCAAACAGGTAGCGCGCATCAAAAGCCCGGTCGAACAGGAAGTGAAACGTGACCTCGGGGTGCTGGACCACGAGCCGGCTCAGCGTCTCAAAAGAGAAGCGGCCGATGCCTTCGAGGTGGTCGCCGGGCAGCAGAAAACGGGTGTTGACGGCGACGTGGAGGACAGGCATATGAGTAAAATTGAACGTCATGCTGAGCTTGCGAAGCATCCTCTCACCGAAGAACGAATCGGTTGACTGTCGTAGGCTGCTTCCTTCGTCAGCATGACAGACGAAGCGGGAGAGATGCTTCGGTCCTCTGCTTGATGCGCAGAATGCTCAGCATGACGTGCTTTTTTAATTCCTCCCCCTTCCCGGCAGCAGCTGGCTGATTTCGCTGCGGCGCACCAGGCCCGTGCCCAGCACAATCAGCCCAAACACGGCGGCCATTGCGCCGGCTTCCAGCCACCAGCTGAGGTACAGGCCATATTGCAGGCCGGCCCAGGCCCCGCACAGCAGCCCAAAGGCCAGCAGCAGCCGGGCCAGCAGGCGACCGGGCACGCCCACGCTGGTGCGGCCGGCCACCAGCACGAGGTAGCCCACCGACACGGCCGCCGCGCAAATCAGGGTGTCGACCGAGGCGGCAATGGCCCCGAAACGGGGGATGAAAACGAGGTTCAGGCCAATGTTGAGGGCGATGCTGGCGGCCACCAGCCAGCTCACGGCCCGCTCGTGGGTGGTGCTGGTGAGCAGGGTGCTATAGATGGCAAAAAAGGCGTGAACCAGCACGTTAACGAATAATATCTTCAGGCACAAAGTCATACGGACCACCTCGGCGGGGCTGCTGTGGGTGAACTGCCAGAACACCACCTCGCCCCGAAACAGCACGAACGCCACCACGAACAGCAGTGGCAGGGTGAGCACCCGCTGCCCAAACCGCAGCAGCTCGCGCTGGGCTGCGGCATTGCCGGGCACGCTGGCGAACTTGGCAAAAAACAGCGGCAGCACCGTCCAGGCGTACATCATCACGGCATCGACCCAGCGGTAGGCCCCGGCGTAGTAGCCGGCCTCGGTGGGCGAGGCCAGGCGCTCAAGCATCACCATGTCGATGCGCTCGTTCACGCCGTAGAGCAGGGTCATGAGGGCGAAGGGCAAGCTGGCGTGCAGGGCGGTGCGGGCCACGGGGCCCTGCCAACGGTACTTCACCCGACCAAATAACCGCGACATCAGCCCATAGAGCAGCACGGTGGTGAACACCGCCGCCCCCAGCCGCGCCCCCACGTAGCGCGGCAGCGTGAGACCAATGGGCAGCAACACGAGCACGGCCCCGAGCAGCACAAATTTCTCGACCACCGAGAGCACGGCATCGGTGTTGAATTTCTGGTGGGCTTGCAGGGTGCCGCGCAAAAACTGCCCGTATTGGGCCAGCAGCAGCGCCGTGCCCACGGCCCCGAGCAGCAGCAGCTCGTGGCCCCGGTAGCCCAGCACCCAGCCCACGGCCAGCATGGCGGCCAGGGCCACGAAGTTGAGGGCCCCGCGCAGGGGCAGCAGCGTGGGAAAGGTTTCGGCCATGAAGCTGGGCTCGGCGGCCACACGCTGCACGGCGTAGGGCGTGAGGCCGAGGTCGGACAGGGCGGCCACCACCAGCGTGAGGGCCGACAGGGCCGTAACCAGCCCAAACGTGGCGTGCCCGAGCCGGTCCTGCACCAGGTTTTCGACCACCACCCAGCCGGGTTTCACCAGCAGGTTGAGCAGGACGACGAAGCTGATATTGCCGAAAAAGCGTTTGATACCGACGGAGGGCTGAATACGAAAATCGAAAACCGGCCCAGGGGCTGGATTTCGCAAAGCTACGCACCGCGCCGGGGCAGCCGCACCAGAGGTCGCAACGGTCGGTTTTCCGGCTATCTTTGCCCGCCACCTTCCCGCTCTCCACCCATTCATTTTGAGCGCGGGGATGGTGGCTTTCTTTTCTGTATGTCTGCACCTTCTTTCGCGCTGGTGGGCCTGGGGCCCATCATCAACCGCTGGAAATATTTCGTAGCCGGGGCCGGCGCATTGGCCGCCATTGTGAGTGTGGTGGTGACCTTGCTGCTGCCCAACATCTACCGCTCCACGGCTATTTTCATCCCCACCAACCCCCAAACGGCCGACCCCGACCGGCTGCTGGAGAATAATGGGCAGCCGGGTAGCAAGTTAGAGCTTGGCGGCCGCGCCGAAGACTTAGACCGGGCCATCACCATCGGCGAGTCGCAGCCAGTGGCCGAGCTGATTATCAAAAGATTCAAGCTCTACAACCAGTACAAGGCCGGCGTGCCCGGCGACGACGCGGCCGACAACTACGTGCAAAGCGAGTTCGGCAGCAACCTGGGCATCGTACACAACGAGCGGGATGCCATCGAGCTGACGTTCATGGACAAGGATAAGAACCTGGCCGCTGCCGTGGCCAACGCCCTGGTTCACGTCATCGACTCGGTGAACCAGCAGCTGACCCTGGAGAACCGCCGCACCGTGCTCGACCTCTACCGCCAGCGCTACGACTACCTCAGCACCAGTTTCGAGCGCAGCCGCCAGGAGCTGGTGGGCGCGCGGCACCGCTACGGTATTTTCGGCCTCGAAATGCAGGGCCGCTACATGGTCAAGCAGCTCATCGAAACCGAAGCCGCCCTGCGCAAGGCCGAGGCCAGCGGCGGCGACGTGGCCGGCCTGAAGCGCGTTCTGCGCGGCCTCACCCGCGCCGACGGCGGCAACCTCATCAACCTCGAAAACTACGTGCGCGGCATCGATTCGCTGGCCATGTTCACGACCCGCGTGGCCGATTTGCAGACCCGCCTCATCTCGGCCCGCTCGGCCTACGAAACGGCTGAGCTAAGCATCAAGGGCCGTATTTCCAGCATCTACCTGGTGCAAAAAGCCTACCCGGCCACCAAGAAAATCAAGCCCGTGCGGTCGCTCATCGTGCTGGGCTCGGTGCTGCTCACGCTGGCACTATCGGTGCTGGTAATTGCGCTGCTGGAGCTGTACCGCCACAACCGGCCCAGCGCCGCCCGCCCGGCGTGAACCCGCCCCTGAATGAATGGTGGCCCCGGCTCCGGCAGTCCTTCGATGGGCCGCAGCTGCTGTTTATGGGGTTTATTGCCGTGCTGCTGGCGGGCGGGGCGCTGGCCGCTTTGCTACAGCAGCCAGCCTTGCTGCTGCCGGGCCTACTGGCCGTAGGCCTGCTGGTTGCGCTGGTAGAATGGCGCTGGCTGTACTACCTGCTGTTTTTCCTGCTGCCCTTCAGCCAGGAAATCAGACTGTTTGGCGGCTTGAGCATGGACGTGCCGTCCGAGCCGCTGATGCTGGCCCTCACGGGCTGCGTGGGGCTGGCGCTGCTGCTGGGCACGGGCCGCCTGCCGCGCCGCGAGTGGCAGCACCCTTTGCTGCTACTACTGGCTCTGATGCTGCTGTGGACGGCCGCCGACGCGGCTTTCTCGGTTGATACCACCAAGTCCGTCAAGTACTTGCTGGCCAAGGTATGGTACATCAGCCCGTTTGTGCTGGGCACGCTGCTGGTGGTGCGCCGGCCAAACGACACCTGGCGGTTTGCGGCCCTGTACGCGGCCGGGGCGTGCCTGAGCGTGTTGTACGTGGCCAACCGGCACGCCACCAAGGGCTTTAGCTTCGAGCAGATTAACTGGGCACTGTACCCGTTTTTTCGCAACCACGTTATTTATGCCACCATGCTGGCGCTGCTGATGCCGTTTGGCTGGTTTGCGCTGCGGGCGGCCCAAAGCGTGGGCGCGCGCTGGGCCTGGCGGGTAGCATTGGGCGTTCTGCTGTTCGGGCTGCTCACGTCCTACACCAGGGCTTCGATGCTGTCGCTGCCCATTGCGGCCTTATTTTATGTGGTGATGCGCCTGCGCCAGACGCGAATGCTGCTACTGGCCGTGGCCCTGGGCGTGGCCGGCACGGTGGACTACTTCGTGAGCGGCGACCATTTTATGAAGTACACGCCCGACTACGAACACACGGTGTTCAATGGCCAGAACTTTGAAAAGCACCTCGAAGCCACTTACCAACTAAAGGACGTGTCGGGCATGGAGCGGGTGTACCGCTGGGTGGCCGCCGCCCGCATGATTGCAGATAAGCCCCTGGTGGGCAGCGGTGCGGCCACTTTCTACCCCGAATACAAGCGCTACACGGTGAAAAGCTTCCGCACCTACGTGAGCGACAACCCCGAAAAATCGACCACCCACAACTACTTCCTGCTGCAACTGGCCGAGCAGGGAATTCCGGGGTTTCTGCTGTTCGTCGCGCTGGTGGCCACGGCCCTGCTAACTGGCGAAAGCCTCTACCACCGCAGCCGGCAGCAGCCCGAAGTACGGCGCGTAGTGCTGGCCGCCTCGCTGTCGCTGGTGGTCATCGTCTTCCACCTCACCCTGAATGAATTGGTGGAAGCGGATAAGATTGGACCCGTATTTTTTGTGTGCCTAGCGCTGCTGGTACGGTGCGATTCGTGGCTGGCGGGTGCCGAACCAGTGATTGCGCCTACCGGGGAAATTGCCGCGGCAAACCCAGCGAATCCGGTTGCCAGCCCAGTGTAGCGCGGGCCTGGCGGCGCACTGCCGTTTCTACCACTTGCTCATTGAGCATAGTTAGGCTGCTGATGTGCAGCACCCACCCACGCGACTTCGGATACACTGGCTCGAACAACATGAATGTGCGCGCACCGAGCCAGTACTCGGTTTCTGCATCGGCCGGGTCGCGCTGCGAAGGGCCGTATTTGTGCTTCAGAAAAGCCCGCACCTTTTCGGCCTGGGCGGGTTGCTCCAGGTCGATATTAACCCCGATAAAATGATGATTACGAAACCAATACACTGGCCTTACCAACTGCCGGCCAAGGGTGGTGGTATCGGATTGACGACGAAATAACTTGGTATTGCGCCACCGTTTGCCGACACCGCTGGCAGCATGCGTCAGTCCCGTAACCTGCGCATCAGATTGCCCGAAAGGGATGCCGCCAAACCCATTTTCCTGGTCCAGCAAGCCAATGCCCGGCTCCAACTCAGGCACTTGCGCAGATATCAAAAGGGTGATTCCCAATACCCACAAACTTCGAGAGAACAGCGCCCTCACTTAAACCGGCAGCTCAAAATCGTCACGTCATCGGCAAATTGGGTGCCGTAGACGCTGAAGGCGTTGATGCTGCGCAACAGCTCGCGGTGCAGCTTGGGCAGCGGCAGGTAGCGGCTGCGGTGCAGCACGGCCAGCACGCCTTCTTCGCCAAACTCATTACTGTCGGCATCAAAAACTTCGGTGAGGCCGTCGGTGTAGAGCAGCAGCAGCGAGTGGGGCGGAATTTCGACTTCGCCCACGCGCAGCAGGGGCAGCTCTTCCATGATGCCGAGCATCACGGTGCCGTGCTTGAGAGGCTGCACCGTGCCATTGTCGGCCAGCAGCAGCGGGTCGTTGTGGCCGGCATTGACGTATTGCAGGCGGCGGGTGCGGCGGTCGTAGATGCTGAGGAAGGCGGTAATAAACTTCTCCCCGCCCGAATTGCGAAACAGTAAGTAGTTGAGCTCGGGCACGATAGTGGCCAGCGCCACGCCCTGGCGCAGCAGCGTACGCAGCCCGGCCTGGAAGTTCGACATCAGCAGGGAGGCCGGCACGCCTTTGCCGCTCACGTCGGCCACGCACAGCAGCAGGCGGTCGGCATCAATCTCGACCACGTCGTAATAATCGCCGCCAATTTCGGTGTGGGGCACGTAGCTGCGCTCCATGGCCAGGTGGCTGTCGTTGGGCAGGTGGCGCGGAAACAGCATGGCCTGCACTTCCTGGGCAATTTCGATTTCCTTACGCACGGCGGCATCGGCTACGCGCTGGGTTTGCAGGCGGCGGTTTTCCACGGCCCCCACCAGCGTGTTGGCCAGCGAGCTGAGGAAGGGAATGAGCTGCTGCCGGTCGTGGTCGTTGTGCAGCTTGCCCACAAACACATAGGCCGCCACCTGGCGCTGCCGCAAAATCGGGATGACAAGGTCGTACTTGTCCCAGGCGTGACCCAGGTGCAAGTCTTCCACGGCCTGGAGCTCGGTCACGCCGCCATCAAGCAGGTGTTGGCTCAGGGGCAATTTCCCGGCTTCGGTCAGGTCGCAGCCCAGCGCCAGCCGCGCCCGAAACTCGTGGCCCTCACGGGCGAACAGCACCAGCTGCACCACGTTGCGCTGCCCCTGGAGGGTGAGGCGCAGCATGTGGTAGAGCTCATCAACCGAGTGGTCGCGGGCCGTCATGTCATGGGCCACGCCCAGCACGGTATCCAGCTCGAATTGCTTGAGCTGCAATTGCCGCTTCAGCTGTTTGATTTGCTCGTCGCGCGCGAGCAGCTGGTCGCCTGTAGAATCGACTTCCGGCACAGCAGAAGCAAGAGGAACAGCAGAAGCCATAGGGCAATTTACAAAAATTGGGTGAGATGGGCGGGGGTAGTTGTTGGTTGTCAGGGCAACCGCACCAAAATATTAAACTGTGTCTCCAGCCTCTGGAGGCACTTTAGTAGCAGCCGCTTTTCGATTTTTCGAACACCTCTAGGCCGTTTCCAAGCACTGGGGGCACATGGGCCTAATTTGGTGCGGTTGCCCTGTTAATGCTATTTCATTCATTACTGATGCGGGAAAGATGCTTCACTGCGCTCGGCATGACGCCCTATTCGGATAGGCTCTAAATTCCCCACCGGGCTTACTCTTAATTCCCTGGCTGCCGTCATCGAAAGCACCGGCACTTTCCATCTCTTTCCTATGCGCACATCATTTACTCATTTGCTGAAGCAGGCCTCGCTGGCCACCGTTTTATTGCTGGCCGCGCCCGCCGCGCTTCATGCCCAAACCACCATAGTAAGCACCATTCGCAGCGGCGGGCTGGTGCGCGAGTACCGCCTCTACGTGCCGGCCATCTACACGCGCACTACCGGGCGGGTGCCGCTGCTGCTGAACCTGCACGGCTACAGCTCCGACAACTTTCAACAGGAAAACTACGGCGATTTCCGTGCCATCGCCGACACGGCTAATTTCCTGGTCGTACATCCCAACGGCGTGTTCGATGGGGCCAACAACCGCAACTGGAACACCTTTGGCCCGCGCGGCACGGGGGTCGATGACGTGGCTTTCCTATCGGCGCTGATTGACACGCTGGCCAGCCGCTACCGCCTCGACCCCGACCGCATCTACAGCACCGGCATGAGCAACGGCGGGTTTATGAGCTACGAGCTGGCCTGCCAGCTCAGCAACCGCGTGGCGGCCATTGCCTCCGTTACGGGCAGCATGACGACCAGCCGCCTGGCCACCAGCGGCCGGCCGGTGCCAGTGCTCGAAATTCATGGCACGACCGATGGCACGGTGCCCTACACCGGCGGCACGGCCCTGCAATTCGTAGCCATTCCTACCCTGCTGAATAGCTGGGTGGCACGCAACGGCTGCAACCCCACGCCCACCGTTACGATGGTGCCCGACATTAACACCACCGACGGTTGCACGGCCGAACGTAGCGTGTGGAGCGGCGGCCACAACGGCAGCGTGGTCGAGCACTTCCGCATCATCGGCGGGGGCCACACCTGGCCGGGGTCGGCGTTCGTCATCGACGTTACCAACCAGGACATTAGCGCCAGCCGCGAGGCCTGGCGCTTCCTGCGCCGCTACCGCCTTAGCCAGCTGCTGCCCACGGTGGCGGCCGTGGCCCAGCCGCGCCTGCAACTGGTGCTGCTGCCCAACCCGGCCACCAATAATCTGCTTGTGCAAGCCGGCAATATTCGCCTGCCCGCCGAAACCCGGACGGTGCGCGATGCCCTGGGCCGCCGGGTGGCTACCCGCGCCCAGGCCACGCCCGAGGGCCACCTCCTGCTGGCCACCGCCACCTGGCCCGCCGGCCTGTACATGCTGAGCGTGCAGCTGCCCACGGGCCAGGTGCTGCGCCAGAAACTGGTGAAGGAATAGCCCGGCGGCGTAAACTTGCCGCATGAAAAGCCTGCTGCTCCCCACCAAAACCTACCGCCTCGCCGGCCGCCTGTGGCTCGAAACCGACGAGGGCCGTTTCCTGGGCATTGGCCGGCTGGAGCTGCTGGAGCATATTGCCGCGCTGGGCTCCATCTCGAAGGCGGCGCAGGCCATGGGCATGTCCTACAAGCGGGCCTGGAATTTGGTGAGCTCCATGAATGCCCAGGCCGCCGCGCCGCTGGTGGCCACCCAAACCGGCGGCGCGCGCGGCGGCGGCGCGGCGGTGACGGCCGCCGGCCACGCCGCCATTACGACGTTTCGGGCTTTGCAGGCGCGTTTCCAGGCCTTCATGGCGGCCGAGATGCAGCAGCTGCAAGCGTAGCCGCCGCCGCTGCCGGGGCAACGGGAAGCCGGGCGGCTCGTTATATCTTTGCAAATACAACGAGGCTTTCTTCATGCTGCCACTCCTACCCTGCCACGCCGGCCCTGCACTATTCGCGGCTGCTTTTTTCGCTCGCGTAGCCCACGGCCAGGCTGCCGCGCCTGCCGATACCACCCGCAAAAAAGTCGATTTGCAGGAAGTGGTGGTATCCGCCTCCAAAGTTGAGGAGAGCTTTTTGCAGTCGCCGGTGACGGTGGAAAAGCTGAACGCCCGGACCTTGCGGCTCACGCCCGCGCCGTCGTTTTTCGAAGCCATCGAACACCTGAAGGGCGTGCAGATGATTACGCCCAGCTTAGCCTTTAAGGTAATTAACGCGCGGGGCTTTGCCAATACCACCAACGTGCGCTTTGCCCAGCTCGTGGACGGAGTAGATAACCAGGCCCCGCACATTGGCGGGCCAATTGGCAATGTGTTGGGGCCGAATGATTTGGATATTATGTCGGTGGAGATTGTGCCCGGTACGGCCGCCGCGCTTTATGGACTGAATGCCATTAATGGCCGGGCAAATTTTCGGACAAAAAGCCCGTTCAATTTCGGAGGGCTGAGCGTGCAGCAGAAAGTGGGGGTCAACCACGTGAGCGACCCGGCCAGCGGGGCGCGACTTTTCTCCGAAACCAGCCTGCGCTACGCGAAAACCCTGGCCCCCAGGCTGGCCTTCAAGCTCAATGGCAGCTACTTGCGGGGCTACGACTGGATGGCCCACGACCAGACCGACATCAACCCCAACGGCAATGCCAACACCGGGCTATTCGGGGGCGAAAACCCCGCCCGCGACCCCGTAAACGGCTACGGCAACGAATCATCGGACCGCAGCACGCTGAGCCTGGGCGGCAAGAGCTACCAGGTGGCCCGCACCGGCTACGACGAAAAAGACGTGGTGGACTACCACCTGAAAACACTGAAAGCCGACGCGGCCCTGCACTACCGCTTTCGGCCCGGTACCGAGCTGGCCTACACCTACCGCGTGGCCGGGTTCGACAACGTGTACCAGCGCTCGAACCGCTTCCAGCTGCACGGCTACACCTTGCAGCAGCACGCCCTGAGCCTGACCACGCCCGTGGTGCAGGCCCGCGCCTACTTCACCCAGGAAAACACCGGCCAGAGCTACAACCTGCGCTCGGCCGCCGAAAACATCGACCGCGGCTACAAGCCCGATGCCGCCTGGAACCGCGACTACACCGCCGCCTGGAACGCCGCCACCCAGGCCGGCCAACCCGTGGCCCAAGCCCACGCCACGGCCCGCGCCGCCGCCGATGCCGGCCGCCCCCAGCCCGGCACGGCCGCGTTCGATAACAGCCTTAGCACCGTGCAAAACATCAATAACTGGGACGTGGGCGCGGCCCTGCGCGTGCGGGCCAACCTGCTGCACGCCGAGGGCCAGGTGAACGTGGCCGAGGCCCTGCGCCGCGCCGGCCGCCACCTGCCCGCCAACGTGGACCTGCTGGCCGGGGCCGACCACCGCACCTACGTGGTGGTGCCCGACGGCAACTATTTCATCAACCCCGCCAAGGACCAGGACCCGTTCAGCGACCTCACATATAGCAAAACGGGCGGTTTTGTGCAGGTCGGGGCGCGGCTATTGGACGAGAAAATTCGCCTCACCGCCACGCTGCGGGCCGACAAAAACGACTACTTCAGCCTGCGCCCAAACCCACGCTTCACGGCCGTGTACTCGCCCGGCCAGCAGGCCAATTTCCGCCTCAGCTACCAGAGCGGCTACCGGTTTCCGAGCTTATTTGAAGGGTTTTCCAATGTGAATAGCGGGCAGGTGAAGCGCATCGGCGGGCTGCGGGTGATGTCGGACGGCGTGTTTGAGAACAGCTACCTGCGCACCAGCATCGACGCGTTTGTGGCCGCCAACACGGCTTATGTGAATGCCAACACGCCCGCCAACGCCACGCCCGCCCAGAAGCAGGCCGTGCAGAGCCAAGCCATTGCCGCCAACAAAAACCTGCTGGTGAAAAACCCCTACACCTACCTCCGCCCCGAGCACATTCGCTCGCTGGAGTTGGGCTACAAGGCCGAGCTGCTGCCCAAAGGCCGCCTGCTGCTGGATGTCGATTTTTACTACAACACCTACCGCGACTTCATTGCCCAGGTCGAAGCCTACGTGCCCAAAACCCTGAACCCCGACTCCGCGGCCATTTACCTCAGCAGCAAAGCCACCCAGAACCGCTACCGCCTCTGGACCAACGCCCAAAGCCAGATAACCAACTACGGCGGCTCGCTGGGCCTGCGCTACGAGCTGCCGCGCGGCTACCTCGCGGGGGCCAACACCACCTACACCCGCCTGGCCCGCACCGACAACGGCGACGGCCTCGAAGACGGCTTCAACACCCCCCGCTGGACCTACAACCTAAGCCTGGCCAACGACAACGCCTACCACCACCTCGGCTTCGGCCTGAACTACCGTTGGCAGCAGGGCTACTACTCCCAAACCTTTTTGGTGAACGGCAACGTGGCCGCCTACCACACGCTCGATGCCCAGATTTCGTACGCCCTGCCCGCGCCCGATTTGCGCCTCAAGCTCGGGGCCAGCAACGTGCTGAACGACTACTACGTGAGCTACCTCGGCGGCCCGAGCGTGGGCGGGCTGTACTATTTGGCGGTGACTTACGCGGTGCGGTAACCTGGACTTAACTGCGACCGGCAGTGGTTTGCGGGATGATAACCACGTAGTCGTAGCCGAGAATAATGCCGGCCAACGTCTGATTGGCCAGGTGCAGCTTGTCGCTGAGCAGGGCGCGGCGGGCTGGGCGCAGGTCGAATACTTGCCAGGCCACGCCGGTAGTCAGGTCGGTGAAGGGCTTGAGAAAGGGCTCGGTGGCGAGGTCGTAGGCCGCCGCGTTTTTGCTGGAATCATCGGGGTTGAAACCACCCGCGTGGGTGCCCTGCTTGCCCATCACCAGCAAGTGCAGCGACCGGGCATCTTGTATGTCGGCCAGGTTTTGCACTAGGTTGCCCACGTCCGTGATGCCTGACCACGGGCTTAGTACCCGCGCCATATGGCTTGCTCCAAACTTAAATAGCAACTTCGGCAGGGGCTGACCGGCTGCCGTTTGATACGGTTTCAGACTTTGCAGCAGGTTGCGCTTCATCAGGTTTATTCGCTCCTGATGGCCGCTGGTGCCTGCTATTTGGCCCTGATAAATCCGGTAGCTCGCCACGTAGTTCTGCACCATTTGGCGCACCCCCGAGCTCTCTGGCTGCACCAAAGCCACCAGGCTGTCTACTGTCAGCTGCCGTTGCACAAACATGCTGTAGCCTTCGCCGCCAGTGCGGGTCGTAACTAAGTCGCGGGCTTGGTATAAGGCGGCATGGCGCTGTAAATACGCCTTGACTGCCTTACTTTTCACTTGCCCCGCCAATTGGGCGTAAAAATGACCAATAGTGAATACGCCCACCTGCTCGATACCTATCAATTGGGCTTTTTGGGCACGCAACTGGCGGGCCAACTCGAATTCTTCGCCCCAACTATAAAACGATAAGGAGCCAGGGTTAGCTTTGAAATATGCCGTAGGAAAGCCGGCCTGGGCTGTTAAGCGCGTTAACTCTTCCGCTTGGTATTGGTCTATCTCAGCTACGAAGGCAGCCGGCTGTTGCACCCGCGCCACCGCCTGCACAAATTGGGGAATCTGAGCCGTGCCGTGGTCTTCGCCCACCAGCACAAACTGGCTCTTAGTGATGCTGGCTTGCAGTTTGTCCCAGCCGCTGCCCGCGAGGCCGGTGCCGCTCGGCTCCATGGTGTAGCGGTGCTGGCTCACTAAGCGGATAAGAGTGCTGTCTTGGGCAACGGAGGGGCTAGCGGTAGCAACGGCAGCCACCAGGGTAAGGAAGAGTGTTTTGTTCATAGTAAGCTTGATGAGAAGGAGCTGCTTCGAGTTGCTTGAGACAACAATATTAAACCTATCGCCCACACCAATTGGCACAAAAAAAGGCCCGCTCTCATCGAACGGGCCTTTTTTCAATTAATCAGCCCACTGGCTTACTTCTTCCGGCGGGCCGCACCCTTGCGGGCGTGGGCCTTCTTGGCCGGAGCTTTCTTCACCGGAGCAGCTTTCACCGGCTCGGGAGCAATGGTCGGGGCCGGGCCATACTTCACTTCCGAGGCGTTGGGGTCGCCGGTGAGGTAGAGGTCGAACTCGACGCGACGGTTCAAGGCCTGGCCGGCGGCCGTGGCGTTGTCGGCAATCGGCTTGGTTTCACCGTAGCCGTGCGACACGATACGGTCGGCGGGCACGGCCTCGCTCAGCATGTAGGCGCGGGCCGAAGCGGCGCGGTCATCCGAGAGGCGCAGGTTGTAATTGTCAGCACCTTTGCTGTCGGTGTGGCCGGCAATGCTCAGCGTGTAGTCGGGGTACTCAGCCATCACAGCGGCGAGGTCCTTCAGTGTCGGGAACGAGTTGGACAGCAACACGGCCTTGTTGAACTCGAAGTTGATGAACTTCGTGGCTTCCGACAGGCGCTTCTTGGTTTCAGCTTTTACCTCGGGGCAGCCTTTGTTGCTGGCGGGGCCGGCACGGTCGGGGCAACGGTCCTGGTAGTCGGGTACACCGTCGCCGTCGCGGTCGAGCGGACAACCCGTGGCATCCACTTTCACACCCGAGGGGGTATTGGGGCACTTGTCGCTCAGGTCAGTCACGCCGTCGCCGTCGGCATCGGGGCAGCCTTGCAGGGCGGCCAGGCCGGCCACGTCGGGGCACTTGTCGTCGGCGTCGGTGATGCCATCACCGTCGCGGTCGGGGCAGCCTTGCAGCGCGGCTACGCCTTTCACGTCGGGGCACTTATCCTGGTAGTCGGGCACGCCATCGCCGTCCTTATCGAGCGGGCAGCCGTTGGGGTCCACGGCCACGCCCGAAGGCGTGCCGGGGCACTTGTCCTTTTTATCCGATACGCCGTCGCCATCGGCATCCTTCATTTTGCCCAGGGCCACCGTAATGCCGGCCTGGTGCAGCAAGAACCGGTCGTACAGCTTGTCGTTCGGGCTGCCGTAGAGGTTATCAACCCGCTCGGTGAAGGGGTAGTGCTGGCTCGTGGTCAGGACCAGGAACACGGCATCGCTGAGGCGCACCCGAATGCCGGCCAGGCCAAACACCTCGGGCCGGCGAATCTGATTAAGAAAGTTTTGGCCATTGGCGCGGCCTTCGCTGTTGGTCAGGAACATGCCGCCCCCACCCATCAGATAGGGCTGAATGCGGGCATCTTCCTTCAGAATTTTGCCATTGTTCAGCTTGAGCTTGATGCCCAGGTCGACCATGCCAATGCGGGCCTCGAAGTTTTCGCCGGCTTTGTCGGGGTTGCTGAATTTGAAGGTTTCGTAGTAGCCCAGCAAGCCCAGGTCGAACGAGGGCGACAGGTAGCGGGTGATGGCCCCGCCACCGCCCACCTCCAGGTCGCCCCGCGAGCGGTTCCCGAAGTCGGTGCCCATGTTGCCCCGGTACTGGAGCAAACCAATGTTGGCACTGAGGGCAGTTTTTCTATCGGCGGTTTGGGCCTGGACGCGTGGCACCGCCATGCCCAGCACGACCGCACCCAGCGCGAGACCACGCAGGAGTTGAGATTTTAAGTCCATAGTTTTTCAGATGTGGTAATAGATGCGTGAGTCCAAAACCAGCGTTGCCGCCAGCGTCGAAGACCTGCTATACCCTTTCCACCCAAAAAAGTTGTTCCCTAAGCCCCCAAAACCCAGAATCGTCGAGCTATAAATATTTAAAAATAAACCAGTGATTATAATTACCCGTTGTGCTTCATTGCTAACCCTTGCCGACCTGCCCTAGCCGCAAGGCGGCAACGCAAGAGAGCCACCCGTTCTCACGAGTGGCTTTTTCCTGCTGACGATGATAAAAGAAGCACCTAAAATTTTCCGAAATTCAGCCCCAGAATCATCACAATGCCGATTACCATCAGAATCAAATACGTTTCCACGGCCCCGGTCTGCACGTAGCGCAGCAACTGCCCGCCCCCGTTCACGGCGCGGCCAAACACGCCCACGACCGGGTTAATTACGCCGTTTTCGACGAACCGGTACAAACCCGACGACAGCGCCATGATGGGCCGCGTGAACAGCGCGTTGTACAGCTCGTCGATATAATACTTGTGGTACACCAGGCTTTCGGGGGCCGAGCGCTGGGCCTCGTCCTCGGCCGGCCGCTTGGCGCGGGCCACGTACTGCACATAAGCCAGAATGATGCCCAGCAAGCCGGCAGCTACCGACAAGCCCATGAGCATCAGCTCGGTGCCCTTATCAGGCTCAGCCGAGAAAACCTCCGGCATCAGGCGTTGCGAGTAAGTAAAAATCGGGGCCAGGTATTCGGCCAGGTAATGGTGCCCGCCCGTGAACATGGGTGCCCCCATAAAACCGCCCACAGCCGCCAGCACGGCCAGAATGATGAGCGGAAACGTCATTGAAGTAGGCGACTCGTGCAGGTGGTGCTTCTGCTCCTCGGTGCCCCGAAACTCGCCGAAGAAGGCCAGAAACAGCAGGCGGAACATGTAGAATGCCGTCAAAAACGCCGTGAGCAAGCCCATGGCCCACAGCACTTTGTTGTGCTCGAAAGCATGCGCCAGGATTTCATCTTTGGAAAAGAAGCCCGAAAACGGCGGAATGCCCGAAATGGCCAGACAGCCGATGAGAAAGGTGATGAAGGTAATCGGCAGCGCCTTGCGCAGGCCGCCCATGCGGCGCAGGTCCTGCTCGTTGCTCATGGCGTGAATCACGGAGCCCGCCCCGAGGAACATCAGCGCCTTGAAGAAAGCGTGGGTGAGGACGTGGAACAGGGCCGTAGAATAGCCCATTACACCCAGCGCCAGGAACATATAGCCCAGCTGCGACACCGTGGAATAGGCCAGCACCTTCTTAATGTCGTTCTGCGCCAGGCCAATGGTGGCGGCAAACAGTGCCGTGGCCGCGCCCACAACAGCAACAACCTGCAACGTATCGGGCGCGAGGGTGAACAGCACGTTGGCGCGCAGCACCATGTAAATACCCGCCGTTACCATGGTAGCGGCGTGGATGAGGGCCGAAACCGGCGTGGGGCCGGCCATGGCATCGGGCAGCCAGGTGTAAAGCGGCAGCTGCGCCGACTTACCCATCGCGCCCACAAACAACAGCAGTGTGATGGCCGTGCAAGTGCCCACGCCATAGGTACCAAACTGGCCCAGCGAAGCTTTCTGAAATACCTCGGCGTATTGTACCGAATTGAACGTCAGGTAAATCAGGAAGATGCCGAGCAGGAAGCCCAGGTCGCCGATGCGGTTGATGATGAAGGCTTTTTTGGCGGCGTTATTGTAGGCCGTGTTCTTGTTCCAGAAGCCGATGAGCAGGTACGAGCACAGCCCCACGCCTTCCCAACCGATGAAAAGGATGACGAAGTTGGCCCCCATCACCAACAGCAGCATGCTGAAAATGAACAAGTTCAGAAAACTGAAGAACTTGCCCACGTTTTCGTCGTGGTGCATGTAGCCGATGCTGTACACGTGGATGAGAAAGCCCACGCCCGTCACGAGCAGCAGCATAATCAGGCTGAGCTGGTCAATCTGGTACTGAAAGGGGATTTGCAACGAGCCCACCGAAATCCAGTCGAACAGCTGCACGGTGTACTGGTACTGAAAATTCAGGAACAGCAGCACCGAAATCAGGAATGAGCCCAGCACGGTGGCGCTGCCAATGAGCCCGGCCACGGTGCCCGACAGCTTGCGGTTCAACAATCCGTTCAGCAAAAAGCCCAGAAAGGGCAACAACGGAATCAGGACGTAGAGAAACGTAGAATAAGGGGCGTTGGCGCCGGGGAGAACGGTTTCTTGCATGGGAATAATCGTTGTCATGCTGACGCAGGAAGCATCCTTTCACATCAGCTTCAGCATTAATTTACCCAAGCGGCGCAGGGGTACGAAGGTCCTTCGCTGCGCTCAGGATGACAAACTTTAAAGAAGTGCTACCACTTCAACCGGCTCAATAAATTAACGTCGGTGGTCTGAAAATTACGGTAAATCATCACGATGATGCCCAGGCCGACCGACACTTCGGCCGCGGCCACGGCCATGATGAAGAACACGAAAATCTGCCCGTTGGGGTCGGCGCGATAAGCCGAAAAGGCCGTCAGCAGAATATTCACGGCGTTGAGCATCAGCTCGACGCACATGAAGATGATGATGGCATTGCGCCGCACCAGCACCCCCGTAACGCCAACGGCAAACAGGGTCGAGGCAAAGAAGACGTAATACTGGAGCGGAACGGTCCGAATGACTTCGGGGATGGTCTGGGAAACGGTTTGGTCCATGCGGAAGGGCCGGCGAATGGGCATTGCAGCCAGCCGGCCGGCAAAGGTACCCGAAAAACCACAAGCCTAAAAAACGAATACCGGCCAACAGCCGAAACCAGCGGCGCGGGGCCGAATCGGCGAATTCTTTCTCGCAGGCTGCCTCGGCCTGCTGTCAGTTATCCTTCTTTCCCGGCTGCGTCCCCAACGCGGGGTTCATCAGCTCATAATCCAGCACCCGGCGCTGGCAAGGCTCGAACATCAACGGGCAAGCCCACGCCATTCCAACTACCTGCCCTGATACAAAATAACTACCTGATTTTCAATAACTTTTTAATTGCCGGGAGCCGCGATTGAATCTCGGCTGATACCGGATATCACCAAATGCACCCCACGTCGAGCTTGTTTATGAACCAGCTGGCTAAGGCATATAGCAAGAGCATCAAGAAGCTACCGTAAACTTAATCATTAAATAATGCAATATTAATTCCCAACATAAATTGGCGTTATTTTGCACTATTCTACGCTAATTATACCTGCAATTAAGAAAATCTCCAATTTGGTTTTCCCTGGGGTAAACTAATTTTTTATAACGAACTATTTTAACAAACTTCACATTTCAGTATGATAAAGTCACATTCCTGAGGTATTAAATCAAGCCCTTTTCCATATTTTTTCATCTACACGCTCTTTTTATGAAGACAATCCTACTAGGACTATTGGCCATATTCTTCAGCAACTTTGCGATGGGCCAAACCTTGTATACGTTCAATGGAGGGGGCACTAGTGGTGTCTGGACCGACCCAACCATCTGGACCACTGACCCTACGGGTTCAACCAGCATCAACTCCCGCATTCCTGCTAGTAACGACAACATAGTCGTCACAAACAGCTTCGTGGTGTATGTGAATAGCGCGGTGGCTTCCACCGGGCTCAGCATTACCGTGCAGCGGGGTGGTGTGCTCGATTTAACGTCGACTACTTCCACCTTCACCAACACGCTTACCAGCTTGGGGGGCCAGGGCACGCTGCGTATCGCGGCTCCTTACTTTCCGGTGGTCACCACCAACAACTTCGACGATGCCAACACGGGCACCGTGGAGTTTTATAACTGGACGACAACGCCATCGACGCTGCCGCTGCCAGCATCGGGCCAGTACAACAACCTGCGCCTGCTCAATACCACGGCGACGGCTTACGTGGCCCAGCTCGACAACAACCTGACGCTGACTGGCAACCTGACGCTGACCCGCACCAACCCCGCCGGCCCCGTTACCCTGAACCTGGGCAAAACGGCCAGCACCAACCGCACGTTGAGCGTGCTCGGCAACATTACGGTGGGCACCGGCACGTTTCTGGGGGTTACGGCCGTGGCCGGCACGCACATCCTGAACGCGAGCGGCAGCTTTGTGAACAACGGCACCGTGAACCTGCACAATGGCACCACCGATGACTCGCAAGTGGCCGTGCTCACGTTTAAAGGCAGCACTGATGCGAACTTCGCTTGTAACGGCTCCACTGATTTGGATGTTTTGCGCGTTGACAAGGGCCTTGACAGCCAGGTCCTGCTGAATGTAACTTCGACGGTAAACCCGCAGAATAGCTTTGGTAACCTGCGCTTGAACCATGTGGGCGATGCCCGCTTGCTGGAACTGATTAATGGTGTTACCAAACTGGGTAATAACGTCTACCTCAGCAAAATTCACAACGGTTCTGTTGTGGGTCCCGGGGTGGGCACGGGCTATTACGAATTAGGCTCGTCCAGCACCAGCCCGACTCTTTGGGTAGCTGGTGGCACGGTTATCAATAATAGTGCGCTGGCCTTCGTCATTTATGGTACGCTGCGCGTTTCGGGTGGCAGCCTCACTTCCGTTACCTCCGACGCGATGGTAGTGCGGGAAGACGGACAGGTTTTGATAGAGGGCGGCACTGCGACCGTGAACAAGTTCCGCCCGTCGAGCACTTCCTCCGGTCACCGGGGCTCGTTCATTATTTCGGGGGGCACCTTCGAGGCCATTGGCACCTTTGCCGGGACTGAGGCAGTCACGTCGTTTGCCCGTTTTGCTATTCCCTATCAAAGCCAAGCCTTCCGAATGACTGGGGGAACGATTCGCGTAGCCAACCCGGCGAACTGCACGGGCTTATTTCATATTGGCATCAACAATAATAATGCGGTTGTAACGGGTGGAGTAATTGAATTGCAACTGCCCAACACGAATACAAATGCAAGCCTTCTCACGACGGCTCCGCTTTGGAATCTCCTCATTAAAAAGCCAACGCTTTCAGGTGGCACAACCAGCAAAGCAATTTTGGCGAACATCACTTCGCAGTTTACTACAGGTGCAACCAATACGGCTCAGCCAATTACGGTTCTTAATAACTTCACTCTCGACGCTACTAACCCAACTACCTTCGATGCTGCGGGCCTGGACGTAACCATTCAGGGCACGCTCAACATCGGCACGGGCTGCACCTACCTGCCCGGCGCTAATACCACGACCTTCAGCGGCACGCAAAACCAGCTGCTGACCAACAACGGCACGATTGGGGCCACGGCCGGTGTGGGCACGTTCAACAACTGGACGGTGAATAAGGCGGCGGGTACCCTCACGCTGGGAGGCTCAGTGACGACTTACTACACTCCGACTGGCACAACGCTGTCGCTGGTGAAGGGCGTACTCAACGATGGTGGCAAAGCCATCAATGTTCAGGGAAACATCATCAACTCGGCTTTCCACCAGAGCGTGAGTTCGGGCTATATTGCCATGAACGGCGCGGCAGCGCAAACCATTGGTGGCGATGGTAACGGCGTATTTGGCAACTTACGAATCAACAGTACCCTGGCATTGCCTACGCCAACCACCCCAACCGTAGCCGTTACGCTGGCCGCTAACATCACGATTTCCAATCAACTCACGCTACAGAGCCAGCACATTCTTGCGATTGGTTCTTATCGCCTGGCTCTGACCAACGTGCTTACCAATGCCATCAACGGCGGTGCGGTAAGTAATATGCGCATGATTCAGACGGCTGGTAATGCCAGCGACCTGGGCCTACAGAAGACTTACGGTGGTAACCAAAGCTTCACATTCCCGGTCGGCGCGGGCATCAAGTACACGCCGGCCATCATCAACCTCACTTTAGCTACTTCCCTTTCGAAGTACGGCCAAGTGAGCGTAAGCCCGGCTAACATCCGCAGCCCGTTTGCTACCGGCACCAACAATGCCCTGAACTACTTCTGGAAAGTACGCAGCATTGGCTTTGGTGCTATTCCCACCAATGCCATCAACATGACCTTTACCATGCTGGATGCCGATGGTGCCGGTAACCGCGCCACCTACGTCGGGGGCCGCTACCTACCCACATCCTGGACTAAATACGATGGCAGCGATGGCAGCGGCAGTGGTGTAATCGACTCTCCGCCAACATCCGATATTGCCATTAACAACCTTGGCCAGTTCGACGGTGAGTTTACCGCCGGCGAAACCGCTACCGCGTTCGGGGCTGTTACTGCTTACTATTCGATGCGGAGCGGCAACTGGACAGACACGAACCTCGCTACCACTCCCTGGAGCACCACTGGTTTTAGCGGCCCGGCCGTTGCAACGACACCTGGTGCGGGCAATCCTGTGTTCATTGGCTCAGCGAGCGGCAGCGCTTACCATACCGTTAACGTGGTATTAGCCAACGCCAAATCGGGCTCGCTGGTGATTGACCGCGGCTCGACTCTGGATGTGGGCACGACCACCGGCCATAACTTCGGCGAGCTACCCGATTCCAAAGTAGGGGGCTCGGGCCGTCTGCGCGTGAGTTCGGCGGCCGCTACGGCAATTTTCCCTGGCGGCGACTTTGGCTCGTTCATTCAATATGGTGGTGGCACGGTCGAGTATTACACTACCGGAGCCCAAAACTTCATCCTGCCCACAACTTCGAATGGGGGTACGCTCACACTGAATCAATACCGCAACCTGTGGCTGAATGCGGCCAGCGGTCAGACTATTACGCTACCTAACCAGGACCTGCGCGTTTACGCCCAGTTGAAAACCGGGGTAGCCAACGGGGCTACTACCTTCCCCGGCACCGTGCTGATGAGCAACGCGGCGGCCGGGAACCTGCGGGCCGATTCGCTGCTGAACGTACAGGCGGGTATTTTCCGCTACCCCAACACCACGGCTCGCCTCCTGACGGCCGATACGGATGTGAAAGTAGATGCCAGCGCTACGTTCGACGTAGCCAACAGCACCGCGGTAGCCAACACCCTGACGGTGGGCGGCTCGCTAACCAACAACGGTACCCTGAACTTTAAAAATGGTACTGGGACCGTAGCCCTGACCTTTATCGGTAGCACCACTAAAAGCCTGACCGGCCTAACCGGCGTGCAGACAACCCTCTCCACTCTAACCCTGAACAAGGGCACGGGCCGGGCCGCTACGCTGAACGTGGACGTGGCCGGCACGCTCACCACCCCTACCAACAGCTGGCTGACTCTGACCAATGGCACGCTGCGCTACGCCAAGGCCAGCAGCACCCTGACCATTCACGACGCGGCATCGCCCTACCTCATCACCGACAACGCGGGCCTGACGGTTGATGCCAATGCGGCCACCGTAACCGTGGCGACCAACAACAGCACTGCCGCCGACCTGCAGCTGGCCGGCCTGGTACAGGTGCTGCAAGGTACCCTCAACGTAGGAGCCAGCGGTAACGTGGGCAACGACCTGGAGTACGCCAGCGCCGGGGCTCCCGGCCTGCAAGTGAGCGGCACCGCCAAGCTGTACGTGAACGGCCAGATTCGCCGCACGGTAACCAACCTCGATGGCGCGTTGCGCTTCGACCAAAGCGGCGGCACCATCGACATTGATGGCCAGGGGGCTTCGGCCCTGCAAAGCAACGAGCGCGGCCTGTTTGAAGTGCAGGGCGTGGGCAGCATCTTCCGCATGAGTGGCGGCACCCTGAACCTGCACCGCTCGAATCAGAAGAGCCCCATTCTCACGGCTGACCTGTACCTGGCCCCCGACTCGACGGTGGTAACGGGTGGCACGGTAGTGCTGGGCAACCCCACGACGGCTACCATCGGCAGCAACGTAACCATTAGCGTGAACTCGAAGGTACCCTTGTACGACCTGCGGGTTGAGTCGGGAGCCAACTCGACCAACACCAACACCGGCCTGCTGACAGGCGTGATTCCGCTCACACTAAAAGGCTCATTGACCATTGGCAACGGCTTCTCGTTCTTCAACGCCAACGGCCTGGGGCTGAACATCAAGCAGAGCCTCATCAACAACAATACCTCGGCTAGTACGGCCCTGAACGCGGGCGGTTTCCAGCCGATTACAACGACACAGACGACAACCTTCGCGGGCGGCATTCCTACCCAGCTGCTCACGGGCACGGCTGCTAACCTCACGGTGTTTGGCAGCCTGACCGTAAACAACCCCCAAACCAGCGGCACCCTGCAACTCGGCGGCAACGCCCTGGTGGCCGGCACCCTGACCCTGAGCCAAGGCACGCTGGACGACAACGGCAAGACCATCACGACCCTGGGCGACGTGCTGAACTCGACGGCGCATCTCAGCGGCGGCACTGGCACTGGCAGCCTCATTCTGGGCGGTACTGCCAACCAAAACATCGGCGGCAACGGCATGGGCAAATTCGGCAACGTGAACCTGAACAACGCCTTGGGGGCCACCACCACCGCCAATCAGGAGATTACCAAAATACTGACCCTGACCAGCGGCGTGCTCTTCATCGGCTCGAACCTGTTGAATCTGAGCAACCCGGCCGCCACGGCCATAGTCGGCACTTTCGACAATTCGCACTGCATCCGTACCAACGGCATCGTGGCCGACCTGGGCGTACGCAAGAGCTACCCCACCGGGGCCTCGAACTTTACCTTCCCGATTGGGGCGGCCGTGGTCACTAAGTACACGCCCGTGCAAATGAATGTAACGGCCAGTTCAACGGCTGGTACCATCACGGTGCAGCCCATCGACATTCCGCACCCCTCGACGACCGACCCGGCCAATAAGGAACTGAGCTACTATTGGAAAGTGAGCAGCACCGGCCTGACCTCGCCGGTGCTAACGCAGGTATTCACTTACGCGGCCAGCGACGTGAACGGCACGGAAGCCAACTATAAGCTGGGGCGTTTCCTGAACGGCCAGTGGACTCCGCCGCTAACGGGCATCACCACCAGCGTAGTAAACATCACCAACCACACCCTCACCAATTCAGGGGCTACTTACATTGATGGCGACTATACCGGCGGCGAAGTATCAGAGTTCGGCGCGGTGCCCACGTTCTACAGCCGCAACGCCACGGCCGGCCTGGCCGCCGGTGCCGCCTGGGACCTGGCCTCATCGTGGACTTACAACTCCGATGGCAGCGATGCTCCCCTGCTCTTGCCCACTACCTTCCCTACCTTGGCCAACCCCGTAGTGATTCGCACCGGCCACCTCATCAATTCGAACGGTCCTGGCCGGGGCGCGGCCACCCTGCAACTGCTGGGGACGCTCGACCTAGGCACCAATGCTGCCAACAATTTCAACACGGTGAGCAGCACCGGCACCCTGCGCATTGGCTCAGCCTTATTCCCGGCCGGCAACTATGCCAATTTCGTAGCGCCGAACACCGGCACCGTCGACTTCACGGGGGCCGTGCAACTGCCTGCCCGCGACACGTACAACAACCTGACCTTCTCGGGCGGCAACAGCAAACAGCTGACCAACCTCGACCTGACCATCAACGGCACATTGAGCGTGGCGGCCAGCACCACGGTGGATAACCCCACCAGCCAGGCCATCACCCTGACCTCGGCCACGAGTGGGGCAACCATCAACGGTACGTTCAACCTGAATGACGGCAAGCTGACCACGGGCGCGGCGGTAGCCACCGGCAGCACTGGCACGCTGAACCTCGGCGCAGGCGCGGTTGCCATCGGCACTTCGCTGACCAACGGCGGCACGACTAAGCAGGGCATAGGCACGGTCACGGTGGGCACTTCGCTCAGCAACACCGGCACCTATGACGCCACGACGAGCACGGGCAACATCGCCGTGGGCACCACCTTCACCAACAGCGGCACGTACACGGCCGGCGTGGGCAATCTGGACGTAACCGGCAACGTGACGAATACAACCACTGGCAACTTCACGGCCGGTACTGGCCAAGTGAATGCTGGCGGCAACTTCTCGAACGCGGGCATTTACACGGCTCTTACCAACAACATCATGCATGTGAACGGCGACTATAGCAACCTGACCACTGGATTTTTTGATGCCGCCAACTCCAACTTAGTATTGCGCGGCAGCTTCACCAATAGCAACGGGCTCAATTTCAACGCCAATACCAGCCTGGTGCAGTTCATCACCGACGTGAACCGCTTCATCAACGGCAACACCAAGTTTTACGACATCCAGAAGCTGGGCAACAGCGCCCTTACCATGGGTCCGAACACCGATGTACGCGTGGCCGGCGTATTAACCATCCAGAATAGCGTTATCTACACCACTGCCACAAATACGCTGTACCTCGACAACACCGCCACCCAGCCGATTGTGGGTAACAGCCTGACGGCCTACGTGGCCGGCCGCCTGGCCATGTCGCTACCCGATGCGGCCAACAGCATCCGCGTGTTCCCCGTGGGGGCTGGGCAGCGCTACCGTCCGGTTACGATTAAGCCTTTGGGCACATCAGTAAGCGCCGTGGTGCTGGTCGAAATCATCAACGGCCCCGCCCCGGGTGCCAATAGCGTGGGCAACGTCGATGCAACGCTCCAGAACATTTCGGTCAACCGCTACTACCGCATCCAGCTGCTGACGGGCACCATTACCCAGCCCACCATCCAGCTGAGCTTCAACACCGACGTGGAGGATGAAAAGGTAAACGTACCCGGCAACCTGCGTGTGGCCCGCTCCGCTGGTGCCAATGGTCCCTGGAGCACGGCTGGTGGCTCGGGCGTGTACTCGCCCGATGCGCCGAAAGGCTACACTACGTCGGCCGCGACGACCATCGACCCCACCTCGTTCTTCGTGGTAGCTTCGACCAATAAGGTTGATAATCCTCTCAATGGTACGGCCCCGCTGCCGGTTGAGCTGGTGCAATTCTCGGCCACCCGCCAAGGTTCGGCCGTGCAAGTGGCCTGGGCCACGGCTTCGGAAAAAAACAGCGACTATTTCGTAGTGGAGCGCTCGGCCAACGGCCGCGTCTTCAGCGAAATCAAGCGCGTCGATGCCCAGCATAGCAGCACCTCGCGCCACGACTACGGCATCCTGGACATGGCTCCGCTGGCGGGCACTAGCTACTACCGCCTGCGCCAGGTAGACCTGGACGGCACGACGGCCTACTCGAACATTGCCACGGTGCGCTTCGATGGCAAAGCTGGTGCGCCGGCCTTGCTGGCTTACCCCAACCCTGCCACCGGCACGGGCTTCCAGCTGGCTACTACTAACCTCGGTAGCAGCGGCGGCACGGTACAGGTGTTCGACAACGTGGGTCGCCTGGTGCTCACGCAAACCGTAGCCCCCGACACCGCCGAAACCACCATCAAGCCGGCCCATCCCCTGGCCAGCGGCATGTACATGGCCACCTGGACGACAACAGATGGCGTAAAGCTGACCACCAAAGTAGCCGTGGAATAACCCTCCCCGACTGCCTTTGCAAAGGCCCCGACTGCATTCGCAGTCGGGGCCTTTTTTATTGGCCCTGCCTGTTCCCTTGCCTTGTCGGTTCAGACCCGCATAAGTATCGGCTGTGGCTGCACAGGCAAGCAACACCCAGTTACTCAGCTCAGGGGCCAACACCAGTTTGGCAAGTGCCGCGTTGCACCCGGCTAAAGCCGGTCTTCTATCGCAATCTTCAGCTTGATGTGCCAGCCCTCCGGCCCTCCTCTCTTTTGGCTTCGTGCTTCAGGTAAACCGGGGTTGGAAGTAAGAGTCGCGTCGCTACAGTGCCTGGCACCTAACTGTCAGAACTGCTCTAAACAGTGTGGATAGCTGAGGAGAAAAACAATCATGCTGCGCGAAGTCGAAGCATGATTCCCGCTTCGACTTCGCGCAGCATGACCATCTGACGAATTCCTCGATAGCTCCACCCTGTGATAAGAGCGGCGCGGGGTTCAGAGGAAGCAATATTGGTCACGCGGTATGGCAATTTTTCTAAGAGGCTGTTACGCCACTGGCGCGGGGTCGTACCCATCTCTAAAATGCCCAAGTACGGACTGCCACCCTTAGTTCCTTCGGGTACAACCCCGCTGGGACTAAGAGTCTATCCGAATAGGGCATCATGCAGCACGCAGCGAAGCATCTTTCCCGCAGCAGTAATTAACTGATGTTACGCACTGATTGCGCCTACGCTTCAGCAAGAGACTTCAGCTGCTTCAGCAAAGGCCCTTTCCAAGCAATCAGTCAAGGTGGTGCGTAACAGCAGT
>JAYULN010000118.1:0-6038 GCA_043763525.1 Hymenobacter sp. | reverse complement strand
GATGCGTTCTACAAGTCCAGCATCGAGCCCTGGAGCAAGTGGCTGACCGGCGTGCAGGGCAAGGCCCCGGCCAACGGCGACGACCCGCTGCCCTTCCTCATCACCGAAGCCCACCGGCGCGGCATGGAGTTCCACGCCTGGTTCAACCCCTACCGCGCCACCATGGATTCGGTGACGCGCCGGCTGGCGGCCAACCACCCCTACCGCCAGCACCCCGAGTGGTTTCTGCGCTACGCCGGGCAGCTGCTGTATAACCCTGGTTTGCCGGCCGTGCGGGCCCACATCACCCGCGTTATTCTGGACGTGGTGCGGCGCTACGACATCGACGCGGTGCATTTCGATGATTACTTCTACCCCTACCCCGAGACCGGCAAGGTGTTTCACGACGAAGCCGCGTTCCGCGACTTCAACCCCGACGGCTTCGAGAAGCTGGCCGACTGGCGGCGCAACAACGTCAACGTCCTCATTCGGGACCTGCACGACAGCATTCGGGTAACCAAGCGCTGGGTGAAGTTCGGCATCTCGCCCTTCGGCGTGTGGATGAACAAATCGGCCGACCCGCTGGGCTCCGACACCCGCGCCGGGCAGCCATCGTACGCCAATCTGTACGCTGATTCGCGGCTGTGGCTGCAAAAAGGGTGGATTGACTATATCGTGCCCCAGCTGTACTGGAGCACCACGTTCAAGCTCGTGCCCTACCCCGTGCTGCTCGAATGGTGGACCCGCAACCACTTCGACCGCCACCTCTACATCGGCCACGGCACCTACCGGATGCTCGAAAGCACCCGCTCGGACACTACCTGGCGCAGTGCCCGCGAGCTACCGCGCCAAATTCGCCTCAACCGCAGCTACGACGGCGAGGCCCCTGGCAGCGTATTTTTCTCAGCCAAATCGCTGCTCACCAACCCGCTGCACACCACCGATTCGCTGCGCCTGGCCCTGTTTCGCTACCCCGCCCTGGTGCCCACCATGCCCTGGATGGATGCCGTGCCGCCCCGGCCCGTGGCCAACCTCACGCTACGCCGCCTCAGCCACTACGTTACCCTGAACTGGCAATCGGGGCCGCCGGCCGCCGATGGCGACATCGCCACCTACTACGTCCTCTACCGCTTCGAGGCCAACGAGCGGGCCTTACCCAACGACCCGCGCCGCATTCTGGCCCTGCCCCGCCCCGCGCCCGGCTTCCCCGCCACCTTTGTCGATACCGCGGCCGTGCCCGGCCAGGCCTACGCCTACTACGTCACGGCCGTCGACCGCCTGCACAACGAGAGCCGGCCCATGCGCGTGATTACGCTCGGGCTGCAATCGACGGAAATTACCCAGGGCCAGGCCCCGACCGGGGCTCCGCGCCCGATGCCGCCCGTGGTGGCCGCCCAGCCGGTGCCGGCCCGGCCCCAACCCATAATCCGGCCCGCCGCTACTGCCGACAAGCCCGAGGCTTCGGCCCCGTTCACGAAAATCAAAATCAAGGAGAAGCCGGCTAAGCGGCGCGGGTTCTTCGCCCGGCTGTTTGGGGGGTAACGGCGCAATAGTTGGAGTCTCGTCGTTAGCTTCGCTGACCTTCGGTTGCTGATGTTGTTATTACTGCGCAGTTCCCGTTATGCTCGTCGCGAAGTAGAATGCGAAAATCGACTGGCCGGTGTAGCGACGCGACCCTTCGCGTCTCGGCGTTGAACGGCAATCGTTAACCAGCGCGAACGGGAGACGCGAAGAGTCGCGTCGCTACAGCCCGTACAGCAACCTGAAATTTGCTCTGTGTTATTCAGCACGCCCCGCTGGCCACCATCACCCGGTACCTGCCCCAGGTAAAGCAGGCGGCTGAGAAGGGCGAGCTGCCCTTGCGCCTCTACGCCATGATGCTGGACCGGCAACTCATGTACGAGGGCCACGAGCAGGTGTACGGCAGCCAGGGCCGGGGCTACACGGTGAAGAACCCCACCACCGGCCAGCCTGGGCAGAAAAGGTTTATCTGGCCCATCAAGGACGCGGCCGGGGTGACCCAGCGCCGCAAAAAAGCCGGTTTCGAGCAAACGGTGCAGGAAAATGCCCAACGCCTCAACGCCACTTACCGGGTTATGACTTTGGACGAGGCTAAAAAACGACTGAGCCAGTAGCTCCAGTTGCCGGCCTGGGCCGCTTTCGTTGGCGGAATAGTTGATTGTCAGCGGGTTTTTCGGCAACTTAACGCCGATTCCACCCTTTGCTGCTCAGCCGCCCGCCCATGCCCCGCCCCGCCCTCGCTACCCTGCCCGCTACGGCGGGTGCCCGCCTGCCAGTTAGCCTCTACGCCGATTCGGAGCAGGCCTCCGCCGCCGTGGCCGGCCAGATTGCCGGGCTCATCCGCACCCGTGCGGCTGCCGGCAAGCCCTGCGTGCTGGGCCTGGCCACGGGCTCGTCGCCCACCCGCGTGTACGAAGAGCTGGTGCGCCTGCACCACGAGGCCGGCCTGAGCTTCCAGAACGTCATCAGCTTCAACCTCGACGAGTATTACCCCATGCCGCCCGACTCGTTGCAGAGCTACGTGCGCTTCATGCGCGAGTACTTGTTCGACCACGTCGATATCCGGCCCGAGAACGTGCATATTCCCGATGGCACCGTGCCGCCCGAGCAGGTGGCCGATTTTTGCCAGCGCTACGAAGCGCGGATTCGGGCCGCCGGCGGCATCGACTTGCAGCTGCTCGGCATTGGGCGCACCGGGCACATCGGCTTCAACGAGCCGGGCTCGGGGCCGGCCTCGCGCACCCGCCTCATCACCCTCGACCACGTGACGCGCACCGACGCGGCCTCCGACTTTTACGGCGAGGAAAACGTGCCGCGCCGCGCCCTCACCATGGGCGTGGGCACCATTCTCGAAGCCCGCCAGATTGTGCTGCTGGCCTGGGGCGAGGGCAAGGCCGCCGTGGTGAAGCGCATGGTGGAAGGCGACGTGACCGACTCGGTACCGGCCACTTACCTGCAACGCCACCCCGCCGTGCAGGTGGTGCTCGACGAGGCCGCCGGGGCCGGGCTCACGCCCCGCAAAACGCCCTGGCTGCTGGGCCTGCCCTGCGACTGGCACCAGGCCGCGCTGGTCCGCAAGGCCATTACCTGGCTGGCCCGCACCGTGGCCAAACCCATCCTCAAGCTCACGGAGGAGGACTACAACGAAAACGGCCTTTCGGCGCTGCTGGCGCAATCTGGCCCGGCCTACGACATCAATATTCGGGTGTTCAACGAGCTTCAGCACACCATCACCGGCTGGCCCGGCGGCAAGCCGGATGCCACCGATAATTACCGCCCCGAGCGGGCCGCGCCGTTTCCCAAGCGCGTGCTCATTTTCAGCCCCCACCCCGACGACGACGTGATTTCGATGGGCGGCACCCTGCTCCGGCTCGTCGACCAGGGCCACGAGGTCCACGTGGCCTACCAGACTTCGGGCAACATTGCCGTGTTTGATGACGAGGCCATTCGCTTCGCGGATTTCGCGGCCGAGTACGACCAGCAGTTTCAGCAGAACGACCCGGCCGGCGAGCAATTTTACCAGCGCGTGGCCGAGTTTCTCAGCACCAAAGCCCCCGGCCAGGTCGACTCGGCCGAGGTGCAGCGCCTCAAGGGCATTATCCGGCGGGGCGAGGCGCGGGCCGCCCTGCGCTACGCCGGCCTCGACCCCGCCACCCGCGCCCACTTTCAGGATTTACCGTTTTACGAAACCGGCCGGGTGCGCAAAAAGCCGCTCGGCGACGAGGACATCCGCCTCACCACGGAGCTGCTCAACCGCATTCAGCCCCACCAGATATACGCCGCCGGCGACCTGAGCGACCCCCACGGTACCCACCGCGTGTGCCTGGCGGCTATTTTCCAATCCATTCAGCAGCTGCAAGCCGCCGGCACGACCTGGCTGCCCGACTGCTGGGTGTGGCTCTACCGCGGGGCCTGGCAGGAATGGGACGTGGACCAGATTGAGATGGCCGTGCCCCTCTCGCCCCAGGAGCTCACGCGCAAGCGCCGCGCCATTTTCAAGCACCAAAGCCAGAAGGACCGGCCGCTGTTTCCGGGGGCCGACCAGCGCGAGTTCTGGCAGCGTAGCGAAGAGCGCAACCGCACCACGGCCAAGCTCTACGACCAGCTGGGTTTGCCCGAGTACGAGGGCATTGAGGCGTTTGTGCGCTGGAAGTTTTACGTTTGAACGACAACTCCCCTCCTTACCAAGGAGGGGATGTTTTCGCGCAGCGAAAACGGGGGTGGTTGTGGGCGTTGAACGCTGGATAAACGGCCAGCGCAGGAGTCGTTCGAGCATCGTTCAACGACTTCAACCACCCCAGTTTCAGCTTTGCTGAAACGTCCCCTCCTCATCTGAGGAAGGGAGTTGGCCGTTCTGCTCTTCCATTTTCCAATACCTTCCGCCATGCAAACCACCACCCAAGCGGCACTGCACACCACCGGTGCGCTGCCCCTGGCCGAAGCCTCCCAACCCGGCCGCCTCATTAGCCTCGACGTGTTTCGGGGCCTCACCGTGCTGGCCATGATTCTGGTGAACAACCCCGGCGACTGGGGCCACATCTACCCGCCCCTGGAGCACGCCGAATGGAACGGCTGCACCCCGACGGACCTCATTTTCCCGTTTTTTTTGTTCATCGTGGGCGTGAGCCTGGTGTATGCTTTGGATGGGGTGAAGCAGCAAGGCGGACCGCAGGGCGCGGTATTGTGGCGCGTGCTGCGACGGACCGCCGTGCTGTTTGGGCTGGGCCTGCTGCTGTCGCTGTACCCGAAATTCGATTTCACCACCGTGCGCATGATGGGCGTATTGCAGCGCATTGCGCTGGTATTTCTGGGGTGCAGCTTCATTTTCCTGAAGACCAGCCGGCGCACCCAAATCGGGCTGCTGGTCGGCTTCCTGCTGAGCTACGCGGGGCTGATGCAGCTGGTGCCCGTGCCCGGCTTCGGCCCCGCCAACCTGGAGCCCACCACCAACCTGGGGGCCTGGCTCGACCGCCTCGTGGTTGGCGAAGCTCACCTCTGGAAAGTAAGCAAAACCTGGGACCCTGAGGGGCTGCTCGGCACGCTGCCGGCGCTGGGCACCGGCCTGCTGGGCGGCCTCACCGCCCAATGGCTGCGGCGGCGCGACCGCGAGCCGGCCACCAAAGTAGCCTGGCTGTTTGTGGTGGCCGGGGCCATCATCGTCCTGGGCCTCGTTTGGGCACCGTGGTTTCCCATCAATAAAGCCCTGTGGAGCAGCCCCTACGTGCTGTATACCGGCGGCCTGGCCATGGCCAGCCTGGCGGCGCTGTACTGGCTGTGCGACGTGCGGGGCTACCGCGCCTGGACCGGCCCGGCCCTGGCCTACGGGGTCAATGCCATCCTCGTGTTCTGCCTCTCGGCGCTGCTCTCGCGCACGTTCGGCCTGTTCAAGCTGGCCGGGCCAACCGGCAAAATTGGGGGTCTGAAAGAGTGGATTTACGACTGGGGCATTGCCCCGCACTTCGCCGACCCGCGCAATGCCTCGCTGGCCGGGGCTGTTATTCTGGTATTGATTTGGCTGGGAATACTGAGCTGGATGCGCCGAAAAGGGGTTATTTTGAAAGTATGAAAACTCCCCTGGCGCAATCCCGACGTTACTTTACGGCATGAAAATCCTTATCATCGGCGGCGGCAACATGGGCCTCACCTACGCCCGCAGCTTCGTGCGCGCCCACATCACCTCGCGGCTCGATTTGCGGCTGCTGGCCCGCTCGCCCGCCCGCGTGCCGGCCCTGGCGGCGCATGAGCTCGGCACGGTGTGGGGCCATCCGGCCGAGTGCGTACCGGGAGCCGACTTGCTGATTCTGGCCGTGAAGCCGCAGGACTCGCCCGCCCTGTTTGAAGCCCTGCGCGGCTTGGTGCAGCCCCAGCAAGTGGTGCTCAGCATCATGGCCGGCGTGCGGATTGACACCATCAGCGGGGCGTTGGGCACGCCCAAAATTATTCGGGCCATGCCCAACCTGCCCGCCCAAATCGGTATGGGCATGACGGCCTTCACCAGCACCGAAGCCGTGACCCGCGCCGAGCTGGTGCAGGTGCAG
>JAYULN010000117.1:0-2465 GCA_043763525.1 Hymenobacter sp. | reverse complement strand
GCTTTATGCAGGCCGAGCTGGAATCGAGCTTTATCTACGAGGACACGCCCGACCAGGCCAAGGCCACCGAAGACGTGAAGCAGGACATGCAGCAGCCCCACCCGATGGACCGGCTGATTTGCGGCGACGTGGGCTTTGGCAAGACCGAAATTGCCATTCGGGCGGCGTTCAAAGCGGTGGCCGATGGCAAGCAGGCGGCCGTGCTGGTGCCCACCACCATTCTGGCCATGCAACACTACAAGACGTTTCGGGACCGGCTGGCCACGCTGCCGGTAACGGTGGAATACGTCAACCGCTTCAAATCGACAAAGCAGATAAAGGACACCCTGCAGCGCGTGGCCGAGGGCAAAACCGACATCCTCATCGGCACGCACCGGCTCACGAACAAGGACATCAAATTCAAAGACCTGGGCCTGCTGATTATCGATGAGGAGCAGAAATTCGGGGTCAAGACCAAGGATAAGCTGAAGGAGCTGAAGGTGAATGTGGACACGCTCACGCTCTCGGCCACGCCGATACCGCGCACGCTGCACTTCTCGCTGATGGGTGCCCGCGATTTGAGCGTGATTGCCACGCCGCCGCCCAACCGGCAGCCGGTGAGTACGGAGCTGCACGTGTATGACGAGATTCTGATTCGCGACGCGGTGGCGCGGGAATTGAAGCGCGGCGGACAGGTGTTTTTTGTGCATAACCGCGTGAAGGACATTGAGGAAATGGCCGGCACGATTCTGCGGCTAGTGCCGGACGCGAAAATCACCTATGCCCACGGGCAGATGGACGGCGAGATGCTGGAAAAGCGCATGATGAAGTTTGTGGAGGGCGAATACGATGTGCTGGTTTCGACCAACATCATTGAGTCGGGCCTTGATATTCCCAACGCCAACACCATCATTATCAACCGCGCCCACCTGGCCGGCCTGAGCGACCTGCACCAGATGCGGGGCCGCGTGGGCCGCTCGAACCGCAAGGCGTACTGCTACTTGCTGACCCCGCCGGTGGCGCAGCTGCCGGCCGATGCCCGTAAGCGCCTGAGCACGCTGGAGGAGTTTTCGGACCTCGGCGCGGGTTTCAACGTGGCCATGCGCGACCTGGATATTCGCGGGGCCGGCAACCTGCTGGGCGGTGAGCAATCGGGCTTCATCAACGACCTGGGCTACGAAACCTATCACCAGATTCTGGACGAGGCAGTGCAGGAATTGAAGGAAACTGAATTCCGCGACCTGTTTCTGGGCGACTCGAACCAGCGCCTGCAAATGGCCGCCGGTGCGGGCCGCAGCCACGAGTGCAACGTGGAAACCGACCAGCAAGTCCTCATTCCGGAGAAGTACGTGAGCAACGTGTCGGAGCGGTTGCAGCTCTACGCCAAGCTCGACCGCGCCCAGAAGCCCGAGGAGCTGCGCAAGCTGCTGGCCAGCATGGCCGACCGCTTCGGCCCGCTGCCGGAGGAAGTGGAGCAGCTGGCCGACATCGTGCGGCTGCGCTGGCAGGCCTGCGCGGTGGGCTTCACCAAAATCACCCTCAAGCGCGACACGCTAAAAGGGTTTTTGCCCGCCGATGACGACCACAAGGCCTATTTTCAGGGCGAGCAGTTCGGCACCATCCTCAACTACGTGCAGACGCATTCGCGCACGGCTAGTTTGAAGGAGAAGAAGGAGCAGCTGATTGTAACCTTTGAGGAAGTACGGTCTATTCAGCAGGCCAAGCGCGTGCTGAGCGAGTTGGGGAGTGAGGTAACGGTTTAGATTAAAGCTCGCACAGAGTTAAAAACGAGTTTCACCAAGTTTTGATTGGCATTTTTGATGACGCTTTCTTGGACCCTAAAGCCCTTTGACGAGCTTACCCTGACCGAACTATACACGCTGCTGCAATTGCGCGTGGAAGTGTTTGTGGTGGAGCAAAACTGCCCGTTTCAGGATATCGACGGAATGGACGACCGCGCCTACCACCTGATGGGTTACAACGAGGCGGGCGAGTTGGCGGCTTACGCTCGTCTTTTCGATGCGGGCATCAGCTACGCGCAGGTGGCCATTGGGCGCGTGGCGGTGGGGCTGGCGCACCGCCGCCTCGGGCTGGGACAGGAGCTGATGCAGCAGGCCGTGGCGCAGTACGAGGTGCTGTTTGGGGCGCAGGCCATCAAGCTCGGGGCGCAGCTGTATTTGAAGCGGTTTTACGAAGGGTTTGGGTTTGTGCAGTGCGGCGAAGGGTATCTGGAAGATGGGATTCCGCATATTCCGATGCTGCGGGACGCTGCGCGTCAATGAGGAATGAGGAATGAGGAATGAGGAATGAGGAATGAGGAATGAGGAATGAGGAATGAGGAATGAGGAATGAGGAAGTTCGGCCACTCTGGCTCATTTTCCAATTCTTCATTCCTCATTCTTCATTCCTCATTGACGCGCAGCGTTCAGTCGCAGCCATCCGGCCCGCAGGCGGGACCGTCGGCTACCAGCGTGGGGACGGGTTTG
>JAYULN010000116.1:0-2469 GCA_043763525.1 Hymenobacter sp. | reverse complement strand
ATGAGGAATGAGGAATGAGGAATGAGGAATGAGGAATGAGGAATGAGGAATGAGGAATGAGGAATGAGGAATGAGGAAGTTCGGCCACACGGCCCCATTTCCCAATTCTTCACTCCTCATTCTTCATTCCTCATTAAGCGTAGCGTTAACTTGCACCAATGCAAGCAGAAATTACGCAGGCTCTGGCCGACCTCAACTTCACGGCCATCGACTTTGAAACCGCCAACGAGGGCCGGGCCAGCGCCTGCGCCGTGGGCGTGGTGCGGATGCGTGGCGGCGTGATAGTCGAGAGTTTCGAGACGCTGCTGCGGCCCCGCGAGCTGCGCGTGGATTGGCGCAACCAGGCCGTACACGGCATTGCCGTGGAGCGCCTGCACAGTGCCCCCACCCTGGCCGACGTGTGGCCCCAGCTCCTGCCCTACCTGCACCGGCAGGCCGTGGTGGCCCACAACTCGGCTTTTGATGTGAGCGTGCTCGAATACAGCTGCCGCAACTTCGGCGTGCCCATCCCCGCCTTCCATTCCCTATGCTCGGTGAAGCTGGCCAAAACGTGCTGGCCCCAGCTCGAACGCCACAAGCTCGACCACGTAGCCGCCCATTTCGGCATCCCGCTCAACCACCACGACGCGCTTTCCGATGCCCGGGCCTGCGCCGAGATTACCGTGCGGGCCTTTCAGTCGGGCATAAAGCTGCCGCTATCGTTCAAGCAGCGCGAGCTCACGGCCGGGCTGGCGGCCCGCATGGCCAAAGCAACTTACTCCCGGTCTTACTAACTGATGTTACGCTATGCCTTGGTTCAAGCGCCGGTGGGGATGTAGCGCGAACTGTGTAGTTCGTGTCCCCGTGCCGTTCGGGCGGCCTTATTGGCTTTACTGGCTTTACTGGCGCGGGGACGCGAACTACACAGTTCGCGCTACAACCTCCTGCGTAACACCAGTTATTAAGGCCCTAAAACAGCACCGCCACCTGCATGCGCCCGGTATGCACGGTGTTCAATCCGTTGGCCTTGCGACCGTCATACGCTAGCGTGATATTGAGGCCGTTGCTCAGGCGCTGCTCCACGTTCAGCGTCCAGGTGAAGTTGCTGCCGGGGCGCAGGGCGTTGAGGATTTCAATAGCCACGATGGAGTTGGGGTTCGTGCCGTCGAACTGCACGTTGGTGTAGCGCGTGGCGGCCGTAACGGTGCGCTTGCTCACCTGGCTGAGGCGGGTTTCGAGGCCCAGCTCATCGAAGATGCCGGGGTGCAGCTCGGCATCTTTGCCGTCGAGCGTATTCTGCTTTTGGGTGTGCAGGTAGGTGCCGGTGAGGCGCAGGCTGGGCGTGGGCTGATAGCTGATTTCGGGCTGAATGGTGTAAATGAGCAGGCGGTAGTTGCGGGCGGTGAGGTAGGTGCTGGCGGCCTCCCGAATGTCGCGGGTGCCGGTGAGGCGGCCCGTGAACGAGGTGGCCAGCGTGCGCCGCACCAGCAGGCTCTGGGTGCTCAGGTTGCGGCGGTCCACGCCCTGGACGAGCTGCGATTTCTGCTGGGTTTGCTGCACGGTGAGCTCGGCCCCGAAAATCGGGTTTGAGCGGTTGAAATAAAGCGTATTGCGGAACAGCTGGTTAAAAGCCAGCAGCTGGTCATCCTCCTTGTCGTAGCTGAGCGGACTGAGGCGCGAGAGCAGCGCCGGGTTGGTGGTGCGGCGGTCGACGGTGATGCTGCTGAGGGTGGCAAACCGCGCGGCCACGGCCCGCCAGCCGCCGGCCTCGCGCCAGCCGCGCGGGGCGCTGGTGGTGAGGCGGTAGCTGAGCCGGTTGGTGAAAGCCGTGATGTAGTCGGCCGTGGGCAGATAGACCTTGATGAACGTGCGGTACTGCGCGTCCGGCGTTTGGGCCTCGAAGAACTCGTCTTTCTGCTGAACTTTGTCGCCGTTGGTGTCGCGCCAATAGTGCGTGCCCTGTCCTGCCGGCACAGCCAGAAACGCAAAATCACGCTTCAGCTCGCGGCCGGTGGCCACGCTGTAGGCCAGCTCCGAGCGCACTTGGTTTTGCAGCAGGCTGGCGTTGTAAAACACCTGCCCGAGCACCGTGCGCTGGCGGGCGCGGCCCAGTGAGTCGAGGTCGCGGTAGGTGGCCAGCAGCCGGATATCCTGGGTTTTTCCCAGGCGCGAAGCCAGCGTACCCTGCCAGGTTTGGGCCGTGCCGCGCAGTTGCAGGGCGTTTTGTTCGCGGTTGGGGGTTTGGTCGCGGCGGTAGCTATAGTCGAGGCGAAACTGGGTGCGGGCCGAGTCGCGGCTCTGAATGAAGACGTTGTGCTCATCGAAATAATTGGCCGAGCGAATGGTATCGGTGGTAGTGGAGCTGACGCGGTTTTTGTCGAAGCGGTAGGCGTAGCCGGGCACGATGCGGCCGCCCACGTAGCGACCCGTGGCCTCGCCCCGCGCCCAGTCGGACTGGAAGCGCCCAGCAGCAGAATTCAGCAAGAACAG
>JAYULN010000115.1:0-2476 GCA_043763525.1 Hymenobacter sp. | reverse complement strand
ACGGTGATGATAATGCTGTCGGTAGTTTGCCGCACATTCATTTCGGGCAATGTGTCGCGGGCTGGGGCAGCGGCCAACAAACTACTCAGCGGCAGGCGCACGTACTTTTCCACAAAAACGGCAATGGTCGCCCCCGCGAGCTCCTCCAAATGCTGCCAGGCGGCGGCCCCGATGTATACCTCGCCGCCGGCCGCCTCAAAGATGCGGCGTAGCTCGTCCAGCTTATCCGCCTGCGTATCGTCAAAGACAATGAGGACTGGCACGAATCCGGAGGCCACGCAATCAGCCGGAAAGTCTTTTTCTTCGCCCCAACGGCCCTGCCCGGAGGCGGCGATGGTGATGCGTAATTTTATTTCATACGCTCGTTTACCCAACAAACAGTCAACTTGCCGGCCCTTGGTTGCATCAAGCCGCCGGGCGCACCGGCGATGTTTTGGAAGACGCAGGTGCGCCGCCGATGCAGCGCACCACGATAGGCTCGAAAATATAGCCGGTTTCCTGGCCAGCGCGGTTGTCGATATCGAAGAACCATTTGCGCCAGAATAGCAAGGTACTCAAGGCTGTATCGCTCAAGCCACCGTACTGAAGCAGGCCCCGGGGCCCCACCTGCATAATGGTGGGAATGGGCTGATATTGCAGAATGCGGGTGTATTTGAGCCGTCGTTTCTGCAAAGCCGCCAGGCAGTGGAAATAGGTGTCGGCATCAGGCACCAAGTCCAGCAATGCAGCAAACAACACCTCAACAGCGTGGGCATCAACGCCCTCTACCGCCAGCGTGGCGGGGTCAGCGGCAGCAAAGAAATCCACTATTTCATCGGGCCCCGAGGTTGGCAACCGGTGCCGCAGGCCCAAATCCTGGGCAATGCGCAGCAACAGATAAGCGCATTGGGCACTACTCAGGCCAACGCCTAAATCGCTGCCAGAGGCCTGAGCTTCGTTGAGGAGCCCGCGACGGGCAATATTAAGCGGTGAAGGCAGGCGGGCGGCGGTATTACGAGGTGGCATTGGCAAAAAGAGGTAGGCTGGCTAAAGCTAAGTGCGCAGGCGCAGGCATATTGCCAAATAATTCGAGAACCCGGTCCGTGACACTGCGCAAGGCGGGGCTATAGCCAATTGAATCGGTTGGAATAAAAGAAAGCAGTTTGCCAGGGCCTGAGCTCGGCAGGCCGTTAGGCAAACTGGCAAGTTGGCGGGCCAGCGACTCAGCTAGAATTTGGGCAAAATGAGGCGGCACCGCATTGCCAATCAGTTGAATTTGGTCGGCCAATGCCCCCTTGAAGATGAAATCGTCGGGGAAGGTCTGAATGCGGGCACACTCCCGGATAGTTAGGTTGCGTGCCTCCGTCGGATGCAGGAATTCGGACCGGGCCCCACCGGTTATGGTTTTGCTGGGCTCATCGAACCGAAGCCGCCGAACCCCCGTGGGGGCTCCGCCGCGCCGGGCTGTAGCCGTGCCATCCTGCACCCGGCGGTTGGCGCGGCGGTTGTAGCTATCGTGCCGTAGCTCGGGTGGCAAGTCACGCATGGTTTGCCCTTCGAGCAGCACCGCTGCCCGGGCCGCATCGACCCCACGCAAGGGCTTGGCGAAGTGGCCCTGGGGTGAGCCTGGCAATGCTTCATCCGGGGCGGCTAAGCCAGCCAGCGCGTCGGCCAAAGTCGGTGTAGGGGGCAAGTTCAGGTGTTTAGCGAAGGTGCCGGGGGCACCAAATGGGCGGTGCGTCGGCGCTGGGAAATCCGGTTCCCAACCCAATCCACCAATGCCAATTACCCGTTTTCGGTGCTGCGGCACCCCATATTCAGCCGCGTTTATCTTCCGCAAGTGAATGTTGTAGCCCGCGTCGATGAGTGGCGCAAGCAGGTCGAATACTCGTTCGCCATTTTCGGCAGTCAAAAAACCCTCTACATTCTCAAAAATAAAGGCTTGCGGGCGATTACGAACGATGATGTCGGCATAAGTAGCAACCAATGAGTTGCGGGTGTCGCCATGTTTGCGAACACCGGCCGACGAGAAGCCCTGGCACGGCGGCCCGCCAACGATGATGTCGGTTTTGGGGAAATCAGTGTCATCGGCAATGGTTAGCTGCTGCACATGGTCGCCGAAGTTTTCGCGGTAGGTGGCAACGGCTGCTGCATAATTATCAATGGCATAAATAACATTGAAGCCCGCGCGGGCGAAGCCCAGGGCCATTCCTCCCGCCCCACAGAATAAATCAAGTACACTTTTCATAACTGTATTTAATCGTTCAGCTTTTATCTTGGTTCACCATTTAAAATCAGCATTGGTGCGTAGCAACAAAGCTAATTGAACCGATTCGCAATCCCGGAATGACCCAGAAGTCATACCGTCAGTAGCATTCTCACAAAATAATTTATCTTGTTAAGTAACTGGCCATAATTAAACTGCCTATCTTTGAGCATGCGTAAACGCTTTGTCACCTTGGATTCGCAGGAACGGGCCACCTTGCAGGCGGGTCGG
>JAYULN010000114.1:0-6066 GCA_043763525.1 Hymenobacter sp. | reverse complement strand
CCCACTGGTCGGCTTCGGCGAGGTCGGGGCGCTGCAGCTCCGCCCGGATTTGCCGGAAGCTCTCGTCCTGAATTTCGGGGCCGGTGGCGGGCTTGCGCGCCAGATACCCGCGGGGCGTTACCAGAAATTCGCCGAAGCGGTAGGTCTGCGAGTTGCCAATCAGCACCAGGCAAAACATGTCGACCAGCGTTACGTCCAGCTCGGCCAGCGTGGTCAGCTGAATGGTTTCCTCGGGGCGCGTCACCTGCCGCACAATGGCCACCGGCGTTGTGGGGGCGCGGTGTTCGAGGAAAATGCCGCGCAGCCGACTCAGTTGCCAGTTCCGTTTCTGGCTGCGCGGGTTGTAGAGCGCGGTAACGAAGTCGCCGGCGGCGGCGGCCGTGATGCGCTTCTCGATGGTGGCCCAGGGCGTCATCAAATCGGAGAGCGACAAGCAGCAGAAATCGTGGCCGATGGGCGCGCCCAGCCGGGCCGCCGCCGCCTGAAACGCACTGATGCCGGGCAGGGTTTGCAGCTGAATATCGGTGCGCTGCTGGCGGGCCGCGTACTCGTACACCAGCGAGGCCATGGCGTAGATGCCCGCGTCGCCGGAGCTGATAACGGCCACGTGCGTGCCCGGCCGACAGTTGTTCACGGCCAGCTCGGCGCGGGCTTCTTCCTCCGACAGGTCGCGGCCCAGGGTCACGCAGCCGGGCTTGAGCAGGTGGCTAATAAACTGAAAGTAATAGTGATACCCAATCACCATGTCGGCATCGGCCAGTGCCAGCCGGGCCGCCGGCACCAGGTACGCCTCCGAGCCGGGGCCAATGCCAATAACGCTTAACTGCATAGCAAACTCTTCAAAACAAGTAACGAAAAATACGGCAGCTCGCGCCCCGCCAGGGCCGCCAGGTCGGTAGTCAGGTACTGGTCGGGCGTGCCCAGCCGCTCGGCGTAGTAGGCGGTGGCGTGGTTCGCCGCCACGGCCGGGCGCACGTAGTCCAGGGCCCCGCGCACCTTAATGAGCACCACCGTCTCGAACGCACGCAGGTAGCTTTCGAGGGCGGCGGCGCTGGCCAGCAGCGGGATGATGGCTACTTTCTCGCGCAATACCGCCAGCGGTACCTGGTGCGCGGCCGTGGCCAGCAAAAAGGACGGTACGCCGGCAATGATTTCGACCGGCAGCTGGTGGGCGTGCAGGTGAACCAGCAGGTAGGCGAAAGTGCTGTAAAAGGTGCTGTCGCCCTCGCTCACGAACGCCACCGTGCGGCCGGCTTCGTAGGCGGCCTTTAGCTGGTAAAAGGCTTGCTCATAAACGCGTAGCGCCGCCGTCCGGTCGTTCGCCATGGGCAAAAAAACGCCGCGCAGTTTGGCCGCGTCCAGGTCCAGCTGGTCCAGGATGGTGCGCGAGTAGCTGCTCGGCTGCCCGTCGGCCTGCACCGAACCGGGGTAATAAATAAGGTCGGCGCGCTGCAAGGCGCGCAGGCCCTTTACCGTAATCAGCTCGGGGTCGCCGGGGCCCAGCGACACGCCGTAGATTTTGCCCGTGGGGGCTGGGGGAAGAGCCATGCGCTAGATGCCGAGTAGGTTTTTGAGCTGCGGCAGCAGCCCTTTCTTCGCCCCGATTTTCTGCTCTTCCTCGAAAAGAATGCCCTTCACGTTGAGGTGGTGGCCGGTTTGCTCTTTGCCCACTTCGTCTTCAAAACCAATCATCTGGATGCGGTACTTGCAGAGCTGGCAGTTCATGTTGGGGCTGCCAAATTCCACTTCGCTGATGCGCTCGTCCACGGCGCGTAGCAGCAATTCGTCGCTGCCAAAGGAAGTGGTGCAGACATATTCCTTGGCTGAGGTGGCCTGGTGCGTCTCCACCTGGCTATAGATTCGCTTGAGCAGCACGCCGGTGAAGAGGAACACCGGCAGCACTATCACCCGCCGGTAGGGCAGGCTCTCAACCAGCGGCAGCGTGTCGGCCAGCAGCGGCTTGGTCACGCCCACGTAGGCGGTGGTCGCGAAGCCGAAGCCCAGACCCTCCCAGATGAGGCGCGTGAGCTTGGCGACTTCCGAGTTGGCATCGGGGTCGTTGGTGCCGCGGCCCACCAGCAGCAGGCAGCATTCTTCGCGGGGCACGGGCGGCAAGCCGGCCTCGGCCTGCTCCACCATCTGGCGGGCCAGCTGCAGGAGCGGGGCCGAAATGCCCAGGTGCCGGCCCAGCGTAATTTTCAGGTCCGGGTACTGCTGTTGCAGCGAGTTCATCTCGAACGGAATGTCGTTCTTGGCGTGGCCGCCGGCAAACAGAATGGCCGGAATGGCCGTGATGTCGCGCACGCCCTGCTGGTACATGCGCTCGACGGCGGCGGCGTAGATGGGGTGGGCAAACTCCAGAAAGCCGTAGTCGATGACCCGGTCGGGGTAGCGCGGCACCAGGCCGGCCACCAGCTCCTGAAAGCCCGCCGTGCCTGCTTTATCCCGGCTGCCGTGCCCACAAATCAGAATGCCTTGTTTGGTTGCCATGGGTTCGTTTAGCTTAAAGAATGGAGGTGGGCCGCCGCCTCATCGAGCGAGCAGGCGTACTTGCCGATGATGAACACCACCGGCATGGGCAGGGCGGCCTGGGCCAGCGCTGCCTCAATGTCCGGCAGCAGGGCCGTTACGAGTCTCTGCTGCGAACCCGATACGTGCGCAATGGCCGATACGTAGACCGCATCCGGCCCGACCGCCGCTTGCAGCTTGGCCACTACCTGCGCCATGTTGCTCAGGCCCATGTACATCACCAGGGTGGTGCCCGTGCGCAACATGTTAGCCAGCGCGTCGAGCTGCTCAAAATCGTAGTTGGCCGTGTGCGCCGTGCACAGCAGCACCGCGTTGCTGTGGTTGCGCTCGGTAACCGGGATGTGGACCAGGCTGGCCGCCGCCAGGCCCGCCGTGAGCCCCGGCACAACTTCGTAGGGCACCTGCTGCGCCCTCAGGTACCGGATTTCTTCCGCTGCCCGCCCGAAAATGAAGGGGTCGCCGGACTTCAGCCGAACCACGCGCTTGCCCTGTCGGGCATGCGCCACCATTGCTTCGTTTATTTCCTGCTGCCGCTGCCGGGGGTCTACCTGGTCGCCGTATTTTTTGCCCGAATAAATAAGGATGGCGCCAGGGGCGCACAGGGCCATTACCTCCGCCGAAACCAGGTTGTCGTAGAGCACCACGTCGGCCTGCCCCAACCGGCGCAGTGCCCGCACCGTGAGCAGGTCGGCGGCACCGGGCCCGGCGCCGACAATGCTTACCAGGGGCGCAGAGGTATCGTTAGAGGACATCGCGCGCGGGTTGGTCAAAAATGGCTAACGGGTTGGGAAACAGGAACTGGTAGTTCAGTCGGGCCTTTAGTTTCTCGGAGCTTACCACTTTGTGGGGTTGCGGCCACACGGGCCCCAAATCGGGCAGCGTAAAGTTCCGGGCCCGGGCCGCCGCCGCGTAGTAGGCCCGCCGCGTGGGGTGGGCATCGGCGCAGGCATTGAACACTTCGCCCCAGGCCTGCTGGCGCACGATTTCGTGGATAATGCGCACGCAGTCGTCGCGGTGAATCACATTCATGGGCGTGTCGATGGCCCGGCGGCGGCGCGCAATGGCGGCGGCACTGTCCGGCAGCCGGTCGTAGCCGATTAACCCGCCAAATCGCAGCACCGTGGTGCGGAACGCGGGTTCCCGCCGGAGTAGCTGTTCGAGTTGATACACCACCCTGCCGCCCGGCTTGGTCGGTGCCGGCGCAACATCTTCGGTAGCAAGTTGCTCATTATCACCGTACACCGAAGTAGAGCTGATGTACAGTACCTGCCGCACCCCGCTGGCCCGCGCCCGCTCGATGAGCCGCCCGAACTGCGCCAGCTGCTCGCTCTCGGGCTTGCCCGGTTGGGGTGGCACCGTGATAAGGAGCGTCGGCGCGTGCCAGAACGCACTGTCAGACAAAGCGTTTTCTGCGGCCAGCTCGATGGCAAAAGCGTCTAACCCCAAATTGTTCACCTCTGATACGCCAGCGGCATTGGTGCGGGAAACGCGCATCTCGTAACCCCGCACCTGCAGGTACCGAGCCAGGGGCAGGCCCAGCCAGCCGCCGCCCAGCACGCTGATGGGCTGGTTAGCTGACCGGGGAAGCAAGGGAAGAAGGGGAATAGAAGCCATAAGTGCGCGCCGTACCGCTGGTCAACCCTGATACAGAACCGATTCTGCCAGTGGCTCCCCGGCCAATAGATGGCCCGCTACCAACGCCTCGGCTTTGTCGGCCGTGAGGTGCTGGTACCAGGTGCCTTCGGGATGAATAAACACCACCGGGCCGTGCGGGCACTGGTCGGTGCACTGGGTCCGGACGGTGTGCAGCTGGCCCTTGGTCCCGGCCTGCACAATGGCCGCCCGAATGCGCGTGGTCGTATCCGCCGCCCCTTTTTTCAGGCAAGAGTCGCCATTGCAGATAAAGGCAATGCGCTGAACGGGGGAAAGGTCTTTTGCCATGAGCAGTTGCAACTAAGCCGGCCCGATGAGGAAGCTGGCCCGCCACCGGGCAAAAGGAACGAGCAACCAGTAGCCCCGGCGGGGCTAAACTGGTAACCCACGGCTTTTCTCCCGAAAGCGAGGTGGAGGTAACGCAGACTGGCAGGTCTTCTGGCTCGTTCAACACCTGAGGCCTTCCCATAGCCTGCGCTACAGTGGCGTACGTTCCCAGGTGCGGGGCTGAACTTACAGCAGCGGGAACTGCTCCGGATTTGCACCGGATTCCCTTTTAAGTGCTTTCGCAAGCGAAGCACACCACTCAACGACGCAAAGATAGGGTTGGTCCAACCATTAAGCCGCATTTGAGGCGGGCGGGAGGCGACGACCAGGCGACGGACGTGCATTTTTTTAGTGTTGTGGCACCCAGCCCGGGCGGGGCGTCGCCCGCTAAAGGGCGTAAATCCGGCGACGCGTTTAAGGAGTACTGTTAAACAAGTAGGGTAAAACCTCCGACTCGGCCCTACGCCGGTTTAGTTGGCAGCTGCCAGGCAGCAATCAGGTCCATGTCAAACGGTGCTTCGGGGGGCAGGGGCTGGTCGGAGAAGTCGTACTTGCCGTGCACGGTTCGCGTGGCGGTAGGAGAGCACGGCGAAGGGCGAGAGCGTGGCCAGCGTAGCCGCTTGCTGCTCGGGCGGCAGCCGGGCCAGGTGCTGGGACAGGTGCAGGTAGTTCCAGCAGACGATAGCGTTCATCAGCAGGCGCTTGCAGGTTTCGGCCACCAGCTGCTCGGAGCGGGTGGCAGCGTGAAACTCCTGGTTGCGGCCGTGCCAGACGGCGTGGGCGAGCCGGTGGGCGCTCTCGCCCTTGTTGAGCTGTTCTGGATGCGCTGGCGCAGTTCCACCTGGTCGACGTAGCGCAGCAGGAACTCGGTTTTGACCAGCCGGCCCAGCTCCTTCAGGGCCCGATAAAGTGGGTGCTGGCGGGCGTCGGAGTTGAGCCGGGCGAACAGGCGCGAGGCTTCGCTGTGGCGCAGCTTCAGGGTGACCACCAGGCGCAGCACCTCGTCCCAGTGGCGGGCGATGCGCTCGGGGTCGAGGCGGGCGTCGGGCAGCAGGAGTTGCCCCAACTGGCGGTGGGCGGCCACCGGTTCCCAGCTGTAGAGCTGCTGGTTGGTGAGCTGGCGGATGCGCGGCTGGTAGGCAATGCCCAGCATCCGGGTCACGGCGAAGATGAATTCGGTGTAGCCGTGCGTGTCGGTGCTGTGCATGTCGGTGGGCCGCACGGCGTGGCGCAGCAGCCCGTCCAGCAGGTGCGTGGCCTCGCGGTCGGCGGCGCTGAACACGGTCGAGTCGAAGACGAGCAGCGTCTCGTCCACGTAGGAGTAAGCCGTCAGGCCGCGGCGGTTGCCGAAGTACTTGAACGAGGCGCTGCCGCCGAGCGAGTCCACGGCCAGGTCGTACTTCTGCCCGTCGCTGCTGCTGTGCAGCACGTCGGGCGAGCGCCGAAAGGCCTCGCGCAGGCGCAGCTGGCGCGTAAAGTTTAGAATCAGCTCGTTGGCCTGGCGCAGGTTGTCGAGCGAGAAATGGGTGCTGGCCAGGCGCTGCAGGGCCGCCTCGT
>JAYULN010000113.1:0-2481 GCA_043763525.1 Hymenobacter sp. | reverse complement strand
TTGTAGTTCGCGTCCCCGTGCCGTTCGGGCGGCTTTACTGGCGCGGGGACGCGCACTACAAAGTTCGCGCTACAAGCCACCGCATAATATCAGTAAGTAATTGTTTACTGTTGCGGTAGAGATGCTTCGGCTACGCGCAGCATGACGTTCTTTTTGTGTTGTTGCCCCTGCCCTACTTCTTCCCCTCCGTCGGGTTCTCAATTTCCTGCACCAACTGCCCGTACCACCCCTCGCCGTACTTGCGAATCAACGGCTCTTTCAGAAACTGATACACCTTCACGCCCAGCGTGCCGCCAAAGGCGCAGGCCGGATTGCAGATGCCCCACCGGTCGTAGTTAAGCGCGTCAAACCCTTCGTATTTCGTGATGCGAATCGGGTACAGGTGGCAGCTGATGGGCTTTTTGAAGGTGGTGGCCCCGGCCAGATAGGCCTGCTCGATGCCGCACTTCAGAATGCCGCGCTCGTCCCAGAGGGCATAGGCGCACTCCTTGTCTTCGATGGTAGTGGTGCTGAAATCGCCCTCCCAATCCTTGATATAAAGGCCCTGCTTGTCGATAGCGGCGCGGCCGGCATCGGTGAGGAAGGGCTTGATGTTGGCATATTCCTGCTCCAGAATCTTCAATTCAGCCTCTTCGAGGGGCGCGCCGAGGTCGCCCTCCACGCAGCAGGCCCCTTTGCAGGCTTCGAGGTTGCAAACGAAAAAGTTGTCGGCGATGTCGTCGGAGATGACCGTTTCCTGGATGATAATCATGGGGTAAAGGTAACCCCGGCGGCGGGGCCAAAAATTCATTGTGCCCCCCCGCCCGGCGGTCCGTATCTTTGTAGAACCGCCTAAAACGCGGCTTATTCGCTCATGGCATTAGATTATCTTTCCCTCCTGAATCCGTCGCAGGCCGGCGCGGTGATGCAAACCGATGGCCCGTGCATGATTATCGCCGGGGCTGGCTCGGGCAAAACCCGTGTGCTCACCTACCGCATCGCCCACCTGCTCGAACAGGGCGTCGACCCGTTCAACATCCTCGCCCTCACCTTCACCAACAAGGCCGCCAAGGAGATGCGCGCCCGCGTCGAGAAAGTGGTCGGCCCCGAGGCCCGCAACCTGTGGATGGGCACTTTCCACTCGGTGTTCGCCAAAATTCTGCGCTCCGAGGCCGACAAAATCGGCTACCCGCGCAGCTTCACCATCTACGACAGCCAGGACAGCAAAACGCTGATGGGCCAGATTGTGAAGGAAATGGAGCTGGACGACAAACTCTACAAGCCCGGCCTGGTGCTGGGCCGCATCTCGGCCGCCAAAAACAAGCTGATTTCGGTGAACCAATACCTCAACGACACCGCCATTAAGGCCGACGACGAGGCGGCGCTGCGGCCCAAAATCGGGGTGCTGTATCAACAGTACCAGCAGCGCTGCTTCAAGGCCGGCGCGATGGACTTCGATGACCTGCTTTTCAACACCAACGTGCTGTTCAAGGAGCACACCGATATTCTGAATAAATACCAGAATATGTTCCGGTTCGTGATGGTGGACGAGTACCAGGACACCAACTATTCGCAATATTTAATTACCCGTAAGCTGGCTGCTAAAGAGCGAAATATCTGCGTGGTGGGCGACGACGCGCAGAGTATTTACGCCTTCCGGGGGGCCGATATTACCAACATTCTCAATTTCGAGAAAGACTACCCCGAATTACAGGTATTTAAGTTGGAGCAGAATTACCGCTCCACGAAAAATATCGTGTGGGCCGCGAATTCCGTCATCAAAAACAACCAGGCGCAATTGCGCAAGGACGTTTTTTCGGAGAACGAAGAAGGGACGCTCATTGAAGTGCTGAAAGCCGCTTCGGACAATGAGGAAGGCAAACTGGTGGCCAATTCCATTTACGAGGACAAGATGAACGGCCATCTGTCCTACGATAATTTCGCCATTCTGTACCGCACCAATGCCCAAAGCCGGGCGATGGAAGAATCGCTGCGGAAATTAAATATTAAATACAAAATTGTTGGGGGCCTGTCGTTTTATCAGCGCAAGGAAATCAAGGATTTGGTGGCCTATTTGCGCCTTACCGTTAACCAGAACGACGAGCAGGCCATTCGTCGGGTAATTAATTATCCGAAGCGCGGAATTGGCGATACCACGATTTCGAAATTGATTACAACGGCTGAAGAAGCCAACCACACGCTGTGGGAAGTGGTGGCCAATGCCGACCAGTTCATGCCTTCGCGGGTGAGCAACCCGGTGGTGGGCTTTGCCGAAAAAATCAAAAGCTACATCGTGGTAGCGGCCAAGGAAGACGCGTTTGAGGCGGCCAAATTCATCGCCAAAAACTCGGGGATGCTGGAGGAGCTTTATGCCGATAAAAGCATCGAGGGCCTCTCGCGCTACGAGAACATGCAGGAGCTGCTCAACGGTATCAAAGAATACGTGGACGACCCCGAGCGCGAGGACAAAAGCCTCGGCGCGTTCCTGCAGGACATTGCCCT
>JAYULN010000112.1:0-6081 GCA_043763525.1 Hymenobacter sp. | reverse complement strand
AAGCGGTAGAGATGCTTCGACAAGTTCAGCATGACCGTTCCTTTGACTTTCTAAACAGCTTCGTAACAATTGTACCGTTACCCCTAACCAATTTAATTATCAACTTGCTACGGTGGTGGCACCCTCAGGTTCGGCCGCCTTTTCTGTTTCCGTGCGCTACAAGGATGGCTGCGGCAATTATCACGTACCCCTTCACCAAATTTCCAATTATAACACGTCAATTTTCACGGAACCCTACAGTGTTAACGGCCAACCTTGTTCAGCGCCGTCACAGCCCCGCCCGGTGCTGTATCCCAACCCCGCTGTCGGCAGTCTCACCGCCGAACACTGGCAGGGCGATGTCCGGCTATATAATACGCAAGGCCGCGTGGTGTGGCAGTCCCAGGTGCCTGTGGGGGCCTCCCGCAACATCGATACCCGCAGCTTACCCAATGGTCTGTACTACATTGCCGGCAACGATGTCAACGGTCACCCCGCCCGTCAGACCGTTCAGATTCAGCATTAATTATCTTTTGCACTCGTCCGACGCGTAGGGGCAGCGGGCCGCCCACGAGGGCCGGCCCGCTGCTTGCTTTTCACTTACTTCCTATGAAACAGGTTATTACCTTTTGCGCTGCCGCATGCCTACTGCTGGCGGCCCGGCCTGCCGCTGCTCAAACCAGCCCCGGCCTCGACCCCAGCTTTCCGGTGTTGCCGATTTATCAGCGTACCTCTGCGCAGGCCGCCCTGCAACTCAGCAGCGGGGCGCGGGTGGTGGTGGGGTATTTCGACCGCGCGGCGGGCCAGCCATACAGTTTCACCAGCAGCGCCATCGTGCGCTACCTGCCCTCCGGCGCACCCGATGTGCTGTTCAACACTACCACCGCCGCCGATGCTTTTTCGGTGCAGACCCTGGCCGAATCGGCCAATGGCAAGCTACTCGTAGGGCTTATCGGGACGGCCACGTTTGGGGGCCAGCCAGCCCCGGCCCTGGTACAGCTCAACGCCGATGGCACCCGCGACGCGGCCTTTGCCAACTCCGCGCCGGGCACCAGTGACTACGTGTCGCGCCTATTGGTGCAGCCCGATGGCAAGATTGTGGTGGGCGGGGTGCTTTCTTTTCTGAGCCAGAGCCCCGTGCCCGGCCTGGCCCGCCTCAACGCCGACGGCACCGTGGATGCCACCTTTCAGCCCCAGGTGGTCAATGGCCGCATTGTGAATGTGAGTGGCCTGGCCCGCCAGGCCGACGGCAAGCTGCTGGTGGCCGCCTACGTGCAAAACGGCACTACTGGCGCTTATCAGTTGCTGCGGCTGCAAGCCAATGGTACGCAGGACCTCACGTTTCAGCCAGCGCTGCAAGCTAATGTTATCTTGAGTGATGTGGCCGTGCAGCCCGACGGGCAAGTGCTGGTGTCGTCGGGTGGGGGAGCGATATTACCTGGTGGCACTGCGGCCCTGGCCCGGTTCAGTCTCACGGGGGTGGCCGATGCGTCGTTTGCCCCGAGCCCGGCCCTATACGCGCCAAGCTCCGCACTACTGCCTATGCTGGCCGTGCAGCCCGATGGCCGCATTGTGGTAGGCCACAATCCGCCCCCCGTAGCCACCGCGCTGCCCGCCGGGCATTCGCCGGTGGCCCGTCTGCTACCAGGTGGGGCGTTCGACCCCAGTTGGAACGTGCCCGCCTTGCCCGCCGACGACCTGCTGCCCCGGGCGAGCTCCGTGCAGCTACTGGCCACTGGTCAGGTGCTGGTGGCCGGGGTATTGGCCCGGCTGGGGGCTGCCGGCGACCAAGAGCGGGGCGCGGCGGTGCTCGAATCCACGGGGTTACCTGTCGACACCTTTCGCCCGGTACTACAGCAAAATGGCTACGTGCGCGATGTCACGCAGCAGCCCGATGGGCGGCTGGTGGCCGTGGGCAGTTTTAGCGAAGTAAACGACTTGGCCGCACGCGGCATCGTGCGCCTGGAACTAAATGGCCGCGTGGATACCGCGTTTTGCCGCCGCGCCCGCTTTAGTGGGGGCTACGGGGCACGGGTGCTGGCCCAGCCCGATGGCACCCTGTTGAGCGCAGGCACGTTCACGGCGCTAGGTGGCGTGGCACAGGCCGCCGTAGCGCGGCTGTTGGCCAGCGGTGCGCCCGATGCGGCCTTTGCGTCGCCTTTCGCGGGCAGCATCAGCGTCATCGAGTTGGCGCGGCAGTCCGACGGCCGCGTATTGCTGGGTGGCACTCTGCGGCTGCCGGGCACAAATACCGTAGCGCCATTCCTGCGCCTGAATCTAAGCGGAACCATTGATGCCGGGTTTCAGCCCCCGGCCGGGGTAACGCCGCTGACTCTGCTGTCGCTGCCCAGCGGCGCAATTTTGGTTGGCAGCGCTGCTTCGGGCCGGCAGGTGCTGCGGTTGCTGGCCACCGGTGCTGTCGACGCGGCGTTCACGGTACCCGTACTCACTGCCGCCGGAACCAGCCCGGCAACAGTGAGCACCCTGGCCCGCCAGCCCGATGGCCGTTTGCTGATAGGCGGTTCTTTTGCGCAGGTGGGCGGCCTCGTTACCATGCACGTAGCCCGGCTGCAGGCCGATGGCCTGCCCGACCCTGCATTTACTTCGCAGCAGCTGCCGGCCGCTGGCCGGGCCAGCGCGGTGGCCGTGCAGCCCAACGGCCGGGTGCTGTTGGCGGGGAGCCCGGCCCTGGGCGCGCCGGCCAGCACGCCCACACTCTACCGCCTACTGGCAAATGGCAGCCCGGACCCCTCATTCGACAGCAGTCGGGGCCCTAATCTGGGCCGCAGCCTGTTGGGCATCAGCCGGGTGCTGGTGCAGGTCGATGGGGCCATCGTGGCCGTCGGCGGGTTTACGGCCGTGGGCAGTTTGCCCGTACTGAGTCTCACCCGGTTGCTCGATGCCAACGTGCTGGCCCTGCGCCCCACCGGCCCGACCCCCAGCCTGGAGGTGTGGCCCGTACCTGCGCACGACCAACTGCACCTTGCGCTGGCCGAATTTCATCCGCGCCGCGTGAGCCTGATTAGTATGCTGGGTCAGGTAGTGTTCAAAGTGGATACACTGGGTAATATACTTGGTAATACCCTTACTATCAACACCTCATTAGTCAAACCCGGGCTGTACGTGATACGTGTCGATTACGCCGATAAGCCGTCGGCAATAAGACAAGTGCTGCTAGAGTAGCTTCTCGCAGAAAGCTGCTTTGCCCGGCCGCCATTCCTCCGCGCTGCTGATTAAACGGCTTTCCAAACGAAGAGTACCGGTTTCGCTTCTAACTTCGTGCAAAAACGGACGCAAGAAAGTGGTTTATCAGGTACGCATACAGAAGGTGCTTTGGCTGCTCCTCGGCGCGCTAATGGCGCTGCCAGCGGCCGGGCAGTTTCGACTGCGGGCACGGAAGCCAGTGGTGCGGGTTGCCAACGCATCGGCTCCGGCCGTGCAACCCGCTGACCCGCCCGCCGTGCGGGTTAAGCTGTTTCAGGCCGCGTCGCTAGCCAACGATTTTAAGGACTCCGAAGCACTGGCCGTGTATCAGGAAGTGCTGAAAACCAACCCCAACCATTACCTGGCCCTCTGGCGGGCCGCCGTGCTGAGCGTGAAAATCGGCAGCCGCTACTCCGACGAAACCCGAAAGGCCGCTTATTTTGATGCCGGCCGGCACTACGCCGACCAGGCGTTGCTGCTGCGGCCCGAAGGCGGCGAAAGCAACTACGCCGTGGCCCTGTCTTTGTTCAGCCAAGCGGCCTTGTACCGGGCCGGAGCCCGCCTTGTGGCCTTTCGCGACCTGCGCTCGCACGTGTACCTCGCCACCCAGCACCGCCCCGACCTGCCCGAAGCCTGGCAGCTGCTGGGCCGCTGGCAGTACCGCGTGGCGCACTACAACTTGCTTGAACGCATTTATAGCAAGCTGGTGCTGGGCGGCGTGCCCGCCGGTGGCGACAGCCGCCAGGCCATGGCCGACTTGGAAAAAGCCCGCGAGCTGGCCCCCAAAAACCTGCAATTCTGCTACGACCTGGCCCGGATGTACAGCTACCAGGGCCGCCGTCGTCGCGCAATCGAGCTGCTGCGCGAGGCCGAACGCATCCCGCCCATCACCAGCGAAGACTTGGTGGTGAACCGCTTGTGCCGCAAAATGCTGCCGCCGCTGTTGCGTGCTGACGCGCGCCGACGGAAGAGCCACGAACGCGCCACACCAATTATTCCGCCCGCCCCGGCGGGGGTTGGGGTTGGCATTGATTCGACCACCCGCAAAAAAGAGTAGCCGGGTGGCGGCTGGTATTCTGGGCCTGTATTACGCTGGGGCGCTGCCAGCCGGCTTACTTTGTGCTTGTTCAGAGGTAAAATTTATGTGTTATTTTCGGTTGATTTGGCTGGTTGGAGCATTGGTCACGGCGTTGGCCGTGGCGGGCTGCCAGTCTGCGCCCACCGAGCGCCCCGATACCCTGGTAAATCTGGCCACCGTGCAAAGCGGACCGCTCGTGCAGGCCGCCGAGCTGAACGGAGCCATTGCCCGTGAGCCGCGCAATACGGCCCTGCTGGCCCGCCGCGCCACCTTGCGCCTGGCTGCCGCCCAGCCCAGCGCCGCCCTCACCGACGTAACGGCCGCCCTTGAAATCGACAATGCCGACGGCAACCTGTACTTTCTGCAGGCTCGGGCCTACCGGGCCCTGGGCCAGCTGCCCGCCGCCCTTGCTGCCGCCCGCCAGGCTGCCGACCACGGCTTTGCCGGCCCCGAGCTGTCGCTGCTGGTGGGGGAGACCCACCTCGCCGCTCGTAACTACCCCGCCGCCCTCGACAACCTCGACCGCACCCTGCGCCTCGACCCCGACCAGCCGGCCGCCCTCTTCTATAAAGGCCTCGCCTACGCCGCCACCGCCGATACCAGCACTGCCGTGCAGTACCTGCAGGATGCCCTGGCCCGCGACCCCCGCGAGCCCGAAATCCTGCACCAGCTGGCCTTTCTGCTCAATGCCTGGCGCGTGCCCGCCGATGCCGCCCGTTACGCCGCGCTGGGCATGAAGCTCGACACCACCTCCGGCCTGCTGCGCTACGACTACGGCCGCCAGCTCGAGCTTCAGGGCCGCCCCGACAGCGCCCTGTGGTACTACCAGAAGGCCCTGGCCCTCGATACCACTGTGTACCGGGCCGATTACCGCCTGGGCCTCGCCGCCGCCAAAGCGCGCCGCCCGGCCGCCGTTATCGGGCATCTCACCCGGGCCCTGCGCCGCAACCCGCGCCTGCCCCAGGCCCGCGCCCTGCTCGCCGAAGCCCTCGAAACCCAAAACCGCCTGCCCGAAGCCCTGGTACAGTTCCGCTTGCTGGTAGTCGAAAACCCCGGCAACCCGCACTGGACCTTTAAAGCCTGGAAAGCCGGTGCCCGCAGCCTGCCCGACAGCCTGCGCCCCGCCCCACGCTACTACTACCGCCGCCCCGCCCCCCGGCCCGTCGAGCCCCTGCTGCCCCGCTCGCTGTTGCAACCTGGGCAGTAGCAGCAAGTTGTTCCCGTCGCGAACGTGGCTTGGCCGAAGCCACGAGGGCAGGGGCTTTGGAAGGCAAATTTGGGTCGGTCCCGTCAATTCTTCCATTTGAATGCCTCGTTCCTCATTCCGCGAAGCGTAACTTGCGCCCAGCTTTGCCCTCCGGGCACTTTACCCCATTCTCATGCCCAACATCACCCTCCCCGACGGCTCGGTTCGCCCGGTCGAGTCCGGTAGCACCGGCCACGCCCTGGCCGCCAGCATCAGCGAAGGCCTGGCCCGCAACGCCTTGGCCGTGCGCGTCAACGGCGAAGTCCGCGACCTGCACCGCCCGTTCACCGAAGATGCCACCGTCGAAATCCTCACCTGGAACGACGATGCCGGCAAGTCCACTTACTGGCATTCCTCGGCGCACCTCATGGCCGAAGCGCTCGAAGCGCTGTACCCCGGCGTGAAGCTGGCCATCGGCCCGGCCATCGAAAACGGCTTCTACTACGATGTTGACCTTGGCGAAGGCCGCAGCATCTCCAGCGAAGACTTCCCCGAAATCGAGAAGAAAATGCTGGAGCTGGCCAAGCACAAAAGCCGCTACGAGCGCAAGGAAGTCTCCAAAGCCGATGCCATT
>JAYULN010000111.1:0-6091 GCA_043763525.1 Hymenobacter sp. | reverse complement strand
AAAATCGACCTGGTAATCAATATCCCGAAAAACCTCTCCAAAGGCGAGCTGGATAACGACTACAAAATCCGCCGCACCGCCGTGGATTCCGGCGTGCCCTTGCTGACGAATGCGCGGTTGGCACGGGCGTTTATTCAGGCGTTTTGCACGCTGGAGATGAAGGATTTGAAGATTAAGAGTTGGAACGAGTATCGGGCGATATAAACGTTGGACACGCATTACATATAACGCAAATGAAATTTATATTTCAAAGAAGTAAACTCAGAATGAATTCATTCTGAGTTTACTTCTTTGAAATATTTAACCAGCAACGGATTATTTTTAGGAAAGCTTGCTTCCTTTGATTTGGCCTTAATAAAGTTACCAGGAATTACAACGCCAAAATATACATCAGGGAGTGATTGTTCTTGATGCAAGAATTCATCAGCATTTTCAGTAATCGTCAAATCAATAACACGGCCGTCTTTTATGTTAAAACCATGCAATATTAAACTACTACTCATCCCCGTAAGAAATACTCCCTCACAATAATCTAAACCAAATTTCAAAGCATTTACTTGTGCATTGTCGTAACAATTCCCTATTATACATTTGGACTCTTTAAAATCAAAGACAATTTGACTTACGTTATATTCAGCAGCATTTTCTTTGAACCACTCCCAAAATACTTTCGTTTCTGAATTGTTTAATCCTTGAAGGAAATCGGACAAATCCTCATCATTGTTACTGGACTTTATTAAGTCTATTACTTCTTGATTTACGGGCATTTATTTTATGAAAAATTGTGCATTGGGTAAAAATATTGACAATCATTTTCTTTTTAAAAATCCTTTGGAGACGTAACCCACATGGCCGTTAATGATTACCTTATAAAAAACCTTATCCGCTGTATCAAGAACACACACTTCTGCATTTTTAGGGCAATTATAAATTTCACGAGAGCTAATGCCAGGCGATTCCCTCAATGGGGGCTCAAATCCTGGATTATCAAACGAGGTTTCAAATATGCATTTTTCAGCGTTTATATCAATTGTCGTTTGCTCTTCATTATTTCCCTCTTGCAAACTAAATATTTTTATCAGATTATTCGCATAATCAAATTCAAATCGGCCAATTTTGTTTAGCGCCGATTGGCCTAACAACAATGGTGCATCTGTACTATTAGTAACGCTGGCTTCAACATTATGTAATATTTTATCACCTACCTCTAGCTCTTTAAGTATTACTTTGGTGCCAGCAACTATATCACCAGATGCAGTTTGATAATATGCTTTCTCTCCAATATCTTCCTTCTTAAGGAAGCCATTTTTTAGCATGAAGATGGCTTCAGTAATTGATATAGAGACATTAGATGCACCAGTATCAAATATAAACTTCAATGATAGTCCATTGACTTTGCAAGGAATAAAATATACGCCGCTTTCTTTTGTCATATTGACAGTTGAATAGTGATTATTTTCGTATGATTCACCACCAGAGTTTGGCAAGTGTATTCCATACAAGTTCCATCCACCATTCTTTCCCTCAATTATATCAATAAGTTTATTCTCATACGGTATTCGCTGAAAATATGCATAGAATTCGTATATTCTTCTGTATTGCAAGTACATTTCTTTTGGTTTATTTGCAATACCTTCTGTCTTTAAAAGCTTGTACGACTTCCCGGCAGATTTAATAAACATAGCATCTGGTGTACCTGGGCGTGCTAGGAAAATGTAACCCTTGCCCGCATGTGATGAAATAGTGTCACAGTAAAGAAAATGCACAACTGTGGTAGTTCCCAACCAAGCTATATCCATCACTTCTAAACCTTCAATGCTATTATCATCAATTCTTGGATAAGAAATTGATTGGCCAAAGGAGGAAAACGTACTCAACACAAGTACACAAAAAAACGTCAAAACTGACTGCATAAAGAAATATGAAGAGTATACTGCAAGGTAGTTCAATTTTCTTGATTATATTATTTTACACATAATTTACGTAATGCCAAATAAACGAACCGCCTGCCTTTGCAACTGAAGAAGCTCCCGGTAGAGCATCGAGGGTTTCGCACAAGCAGAGAGAAACGCGCCGTACTGCGCGGGCTAAGGAGCCGGAAACGGGCGATGCAGACACACAGACAGCTTTACCGCAACGGCTGGCTTCTCTTTCTTATCTTTGAAACTTACCAGCCAATTATTTAGTAGTAATAGGAATAGCATGAAAACCACCGCTCCGCCCAAACCCCAAATGCCCTTTAAAACCGCGCCCAAGCCCGGTTTCCTCGGCACGGCGCTGCGGATGAAGCAGGAAGCCGATGCGGCCATCAAGCGCGGCGACGTGGCCCGCCTGAAAGCGAAAGGATACAAGTTCCTGACGTTTGATGCCTGAGCCGTATCCGGTGACGGTCGCCGACGACATCTTCCGCTTCACCACCGACCACGCCAGTCACTATTCGGCCCGCTTTCTGGCAATGCCTTTGCCGGCGGAGGTCCAGTTGGCGGGCCTGATTTTTGACTTTTCCTTTTTTCCGGCTGAACCGACTGCCAGCCCGGAAGATGGGCGAGTAGCAGCCACGCTATTTTACCTCATCCGGCGATTCTTTGAGACGCAGCAGGAGTACATTCTGCTGTACATCTGCGAATCGAACGATGAAAAGCATTTTGCCCGGCAGCGGCTTTTCACCCGCTGGCGGCTGGCGAGCGACCGGGCCGGGCAATTTCAGCAGTTGCCCATCGAGGTAACCGCTGGTGAGCCGGCCATCGTGAGCGGCTTGCTGTTTCGGCAAGACCATCCGTTGCGGGCGGAAATTGCTGATTTTCTACAAGCCGAAATTCAGGTTTACACAGAGGTGAAAGGTGAATAATTCTGCCGGCACGAGGTAGAGGGTCATCGTTTTTGTCCTACCGCACAGTTCTCAGACCTCACTACCCCGCTGCTCCCGAAATTGAAGAAGCTCCCGGTGCCGCAGCACCAAGGGCGGCGCAGAAGCAGGGAGAAACGCGCCGGGCGGCGCGGGACCGGGAAGTTTCATTGCCGAAAATTCGCAGCCAATCCGGTTCCCGGCTGGCGTGCGTTTAGCGCAGTGGGGCAGCCGGCGGCTGAATGGTTTTTACGCCAGTTACCGCTATTTCTCCTGCTTCCAGCTGCTCGGCCATCACGGGTAGAAACTGCTTCATATTGCTCTCATACACCCCTTCGTTGTGCCAAAGCTGCTGGAGCTTCTCCCGAGCCAACTCGTTGATGAACAATTCGTTCTTATCGGTCATCAGCAGCATGGCGACATCGCCCCGATTTTCGGTTACGACAAACAAATATTCGTCCCGGTCCGCAATCATGCCGGCTTTCCAATACGCAATATGTTCTTCGAGTTCATACTTATACAGGGCGTGACTCATGTCTGCGCCTGCCAACAGCGCCTTCCGCAATCTGGTTTGAATACCGCTTTTCATGGTGGGGAAATTTCTCAACATCGCAGTTCACTACGCCCGCCGCAACGGCCGCAAATCCAACGCGAAGCCGGGCAGCGCCGGCTCGGCGTTCAGCGTCGCGTCGAAGCGGCTGATTTCTTCCGGCTCCTGGCCGGGGCGGTAGATGGTGGCGGTTTCGTTGGTGGGGTCGAGTAGGAAACCGACCTGCACGCCGTTGGCCAGGTAAGTTTCCATTTTGCGCTTTAGCGGAGCCAGCCCATCCGAGGGCGAGCGGACTTCGACCACGAACGTAGGGCACACTGGTGCGAAACGAAGACGCTCTTGTTCAGGCAAAGCGTCGTAGGCGGCTTTGGGCACCCACGAGGCATCAGGCGAGCGGACAGAGCCATCGGGCAGCGTGAACCCGGCCGAGGACTCGAAGACGTAGCCGAGTTGGCGCTGACGGTTCCAGAGGGTCAATTGAAACAGCACCTCATTTGATTTGCGGCTTGACTCGGTTCCAGCAGGAGGCATAAAAATAATTTCGTGGTCAGCGTTGCGCTCTAAGCGCAGCAACGGATTATCCTGGCAAAGGTCGAAAAACTCGTCGTCTGTGAGCCGGGTCAGCGGGCCGTGCAGCACCACTACATTGTCGATGTCGGCGAAAGTCATGGTAAGATTGATGAGTGAAACACCTTCAAATATAAGTTGCCGTGCCCTTAATAAGACGAGGCCAGCGGGATTGGTCCGGCTGCTTTTCTCCGGCGTGCTGTTCTTGCGGAATAATTTTTAAACCATGAAAAACTTCACCTCCTTCGCCGATGCGGGCAACTACAAAGCCCTGTTGCAGCAAGCCCTGGAAATAAAGGCCAACCCTTACGGTTACCAGCACATCGGGCGCAACAAAACTGTCGGCCTCATCTTCTTCAACCCCAGCCTGCGCACCCGGCTCAGCTCCATCAAGGCGGCCTACAACCTGGGTGCGCAAGCCTGGGTGCTGAACGCCGGAGCCGACTCCTGGACCCTGGAAATGGCCGACGGCGCGGTGATGAACGGCGGCACCCAGGAACACATCAAGGATGCCATCGCGGTGATGAGCCAGTATTGCGACGTGCTGGGCGTGCGCACGTTTCCCACCCTCACGGACAAAGCCGAGGACTACGGCGAAGTCGTCTTCAATAAGATTCTGCAGTACGCCACCGTGCCCGTCATCAGCCTGGAAAGCGCTACCCTGCACCCCCTGCAATCCTTCGCCGACCTCATCACGGTGGCCGAGACCAAGCCGAAGGAGCGCGTGAAAGTGGTGCTCACCTGGGCCCCGCACGTACGCGCCCTGCCCCAGTGCGTGCCTAATTCCTTCTGCGACTGGTTCTCGGAAATCGACTGGGTTGATTTCATCATCACCCACCCCGAAGGATACGAGCTGGACCCCAGATTCACCAAAGGTGCCCGCATCGAACACAACCAAAAGAAAGCCCTCGAAGGTGCCGACTACGTGCAGGCCAAAAACTGGAGCAGCTACACAGACTACGGCCAGGTGCTGGGCAATGACCCGGCCTGGATGCTCACCCCCGTCCAAATGGCCCTCACCGACAGCGCTAAATTTCTGCACTGCCTGCCCGTGCGCCGCAACGTGGAAGTATCCGATGCCGTGCTCGACGCGCCCGGCTCGCTCATCATCCAGGAGGCCGGCAACCGCACCATTTCCATGCAAACCGTGCTCCACGAGCTGCTGAAGTAGTGATAGATACTGTTCATGAATTCGTCAGCACAGCGTAGAGACGCGTCCTTGCGTCTTGGCGTTGAACGGATAACACCTTTATCGTTCAACGCCAAGACGCAAGGTTCAACGGAGAGATGCAAATATGCGTCTCCACATCGCCAGCCCGTATTCCCAGAGCGGTTTCATCCTCCGTGTACGTTCCGGTCCGACGGCGGAGCCGTCCGACCGGTTGCCGTGAGCGCCACCCGCCCGAGGCATCTCAACGATTCCGTTTCCGCGGCAACCGGTCGGACGGCGGAGCCGTCGGACCGGAGCAGGTACACCGGCTCGGAAACTGCTCTAAACAGCTTCGCAATGACCGCAACAACCCAGGTTACGGGCTACTGAAATGAACCCAGCGGGGGCCGCACAAAGCCTGCCAAGGCCGTGGTACCTGGCTAGCGCTGGCCCTTGGCGGGCAGCCTGGGCCACCTGCCACACGCTCACCCGGTGGCGGTAGTCGGGGTTGAAATAGGCGAATTTGATTTTGCCGTCGCGGCCGATGACGTAAGTTGCCGGCACGGGCAGCACGTTCAGCAGCGGGGCCTCATTGGTGGCCCAGGCAAGCAGGCGCTGACGCTCGGCGGGCTAGGCCCACGTCGCACACCAACGTGCGCAGGCCGGGCAGGCGCTCGGCGGCAGCTTGTAGCTTGGCAGCATCGCGCCCGCAAATGAGTATGGTATTGCCAGCCGCGTGCAGGTGCTCAGTCAGGGCAAGGCCAATGCCGGAATCACCGCCGGTGATGAGAATGGTGTTGTGGGAGAGGTTCATTGATGATTGAAGAGGATGTTCCTGCCCACGCCGTCGCTTGCGTGCCAACCGGCCGGCCTACAGCTATTATACTCGTCAGGCAGTGGTCTGCGAATCGAGAATATGAAATTTGAGGGTTAGGCGGGACGCGAGTTCTGGGCCAAACTCGGGGAGTCGGTCGAAGAA
>JAYULN010000110.1:0-14778 GCA_043763525.1 Hymenobacter sp. | reverse complement strand
GAAATAACGAAGCGAGAAAAAAGATTGGGATTTCATAAGAGAAAGGTAATGGTGAAAGAAGAAAAAGGGAGCGGCCAACGAAAGCTGGCTGCTCGGCTTACGGCGCAGACGCAAAAGGGTTTAGAACGAAACCCGATGACAGCATGTTCGTATATGGCCCCGTTGGTTTACCCACGGGCAGACTGGCCGCATTCATCCTTCATTTAACCAAACGAAACCCATGGGACTCTTCGATTTCATCAGCGACAAAGGCGACCAAAAGCCCGTAGAGCCCGCGAAGCCGGCGGCTGGCGGCACCGATTTTTTCGGCAACGCCAAACCAGATGCCACGGGTAACACGTATACCGTTGTGAGCGGCGACTCGCTCTCTAAAATTGCCAAGCACCACTACGGCGATGCCGCCAAGTGGCACCAGATATACGAGGCCAATAAGGCCCTCATCGGCACCAACCCTGACCTGATTGAAGTCGGACAGGTGTTGACCCTACCTAGTCTCTAGGTACTTTTTTGCAGAAAAAAGGTGAGAAAAGCCATCCTGTTTCAGGGTGGCTTTTTTGGTTTTTGGGCGTGATTCAAACACCCATAGCACGTCATGCAGCGCGTAGCGAAGCATCTTTACCGCAGTAGTAATCCAATCGATTAAGATTAGTTACACGGTAAAGATGCTTCGCTATGCGCTGCATGACGTGCCTTTTCGGGAAAGCGCCACCAAATTCTGCCGCCCGATTTGGCAATTAAAAATTTCTTTCCTTACATTTGCCTCACCACCAGGTACTTTCCCGCTCGCGGCGGGGCAGTTTCAAGCTTTATACAGAAGCGGCGAGAGACTAGGCTCTGTGACCCGCTGGCAACCTTCGACCGCGCGAAAGGTGCCACGTCCTACCCGATTCCGGCTTGGCCGGGGCGGGAAATATGAACGGAGTGCCATGAGAAACCCTTCTGTTTCCGGACTTTTTGCCTTTGCCCCTACGGTGGCCGCGTGCGCGGCCGTTGCCGGGGCAGGCATAGTTTCTTCGGCCCGCCGGGGCCGGGGCGTGGCTTCGCGCACGATGCGAATGCGAATGGGTTGTTGCGGCCCGTGCTGCTGCTGTTAGGCTGATTTCGGCTTAGCTCCCCCCTCCCTCTTTTAGTGGTTTTTTTTTAGTGGCCGACGTGCGCGGCCGTGCGTCCGTTTCGCGGCGTGCGGCGGGGCCGGGGCCACGCCAGCAGCACGGGCTTCTTTCGGGGTTTTTGGGGCGCGCAACGGGGTCTTTACCGGCCGGCCAGCGCCTTTTTCAACTGTTTTTTCGGGTTCATTCACTCCTAATTCCGCATCATCATGTCCGCTTCCAACCCGCACTTCGAAACCCTCCAACTCCATGCCGGCCAGCAGCCCGACCCCGTAACCGGGGCCCGCGCCGTGCCGCTGTACCAAACCACGAGTTACGTCTTCAAGAGCGCCGAGCACGGCGCCAACCTGTTTGCCCTGAAGGAGTTTGGCAACATCTACACCCGCCTGATGAACCCCACCACCGACGTGTTCGAGCAGCGCGTGGCGGCGCTGGAGGGCGGCGTGGCGGCCCTGGCCACCGGCTCGGGGCAGGCGGCGCAGTTCATCGCCCTCAACAATATTTTGCAGGCCGGCGACAACTTCGTGAGCACGGCCTACCTCTACGGTGGCACCTACAACCAATTCAAAGTCGCCTTCAAGCGTCTGGGCATTGAAGTCCGCTTCGCCGATGGCGATAACCCGGCCAGCTTCGAGGCCCTGATTGACGGCAATACCAAGGCTATTTACCTCGAAACCATCGGCAACCCCAGCTTCAGCATTCCCGATTTTGAGGCCATCGCGGCCATTGCCAACCGGCACGACTTGCCGCTGATTGTGGACAACACCTTTGGGGCGGGCGGCTACCTGTTTCGGCCGCTGGAGCACGGGGCGCACATCGTGGTAGAGTCGGCTACGAAATGGATTGGCGGGCACGGCACCAGCATCGGCGGCGTGATTGTGGACGGCGGCACCTACGACTTCGGCAACGACTTCGGCAACGGCAACGGCAACGGCAAATTTCCGCAGTTTTCCGAGCCCAGCGAGGGTTATCACGGGCTGGTATTCAGCGACGTATTTGGCAAGGGCGGGCCGTTCGGCAACATCGCCTTCATCATCCGGGCGCGGGTGGAAGGGCTGCGCGATTTTGGGCCGGCCATCAGCCCGTTTAACTCCTGGCAGCTGCTGATTGGATTGGAAACATTGAGCCTGCGCGTGGACCGCACCGTGGAAAACGCCCTACGCATCGCCACCTGGCTGGAGCAGCACCCGCAGGTGGAAAGCGTGAACTACCCCGGCCTGCCCAGCAGCCCCTACCACGCTATTGCCCGCAAGTACCTCAAGCGCGGCTTCGGCGGGGTGCTCTCGTTCCGCGTGAAAGGCTCGAAGGAAACGGCCACGCAGTTCATCGACAACCTCAGGCTCATCAGCCACCTGGCCAACGTGGGCGATGCCAAAACGCTGATTATTCAGCCCTCGGCCACCACGCACCAGCAGCTTTCGGAGGCCGAGCAGCTGGCGGCGGGCGTTACGCCTACCTCGCTGCGCTTGTCGGTGGGCATTGAGCATTTTGAGGACATCAAGGCCGATTTGCAGGCGGCTTTTGAGGCGATTGGGAATGCGGAGGAGGTGACGGAACCGGAGTTGCAGCACGCCCAGCCGCTGGAGGTGTAGACAGATTTCTCGCGGAGGTCCGCAGAGGTTTCCGCAGAGGTCCGCAGTGGACGACCTCCGCGAACCTGTGCGGAAACTTCTGCAGACCTCCGCGAGAAACAACGCCAGAACAGCCATGAAAGACCAGCTTTTTCAACTCCCCGACCTGCGCCTCGAAAGCGGCGAAATCCTGCAAGGAGCCCACGTAGCCTACCGCACCTGGGGCCAGCTCAACGCCGCCCGCGACAACGTAATCTGGGTCTGCCACGCCCTCACGGCCAATGCCGACGTGCTGGCCTGGTGGCCCGGCCTGGTGGGGCCGGGCTGCTACTTCGACCCCGCCGCGTGGTTCATCGTATGCGCCAACGTGCTGGGTTCGTGCTATGGCAGCACCGGCCCGCTCGATGCCGACCCCGCCACCGGGCAGGCTCGCTTTCAGCATTTTCCGCTGCTCACCATCCGCGACCTGGTGGCGGCGCACGAGGCGCTGCGCCAGGAGTTGGACCTGACTGATATCCATACCCTGATTGGCGGCTCGCTGGGTGGGCAGCAGGCGCTGGAGTGGGCGGTGCAGCGCCCCGATTTGTTCGACCATCTGGTCGTCATCGCCACCAATGCGCGACATTCGGCCTGGGGCATTGCCTTCAACGAAGCCCAGCGGCTGGCCATTGAGGCCGACCCGACCTATGCCGCCGGCCAGCCCGGCGGGGGCGATGCCGGCCTGCGCGCCGCCCGCGCCGTGGCCCTGCTCAGCTACCGCAGCTACCCCGCCTATGCCGAAACCCAGACCGACCCCGAAGATGAGCTATTGCGCGAACACCGCGCCAGCACTTACCAGCGCTACCAAGGCGACAAGCTGGTAGCCCGCTTCGATGCCTACAGCTACGTGGCCCTCAGCCGGAGTATGGACAGCCACCACCTCGGCCGCGGCCGGGGCGGAGTGCCGGCGGCGCTGGCCCGCATCGGGGCGCGCACGCTGGTGCTGGGCATCACGTCCGACGTGCTGTTCCCGCTCAGCGAGCAGTGGGAGCTGGCCGGCCACATCCCCGGCGCGATGTACGCCGAGCTGGACTCGCGCTACGGACACGACGGCTTTTTGCTGGAAGCGGCGGCGATAACGCACTTCCTGGAGCTGTTCTACGCGCCTACGTTCGCGCACTGAGACGCAGGTAATACGACCGACACGTCATGCTGAACTTGTCGAAGCATCTCTACCGCAGTAGTAATCCTATGCCGCTCCAACGAAGCAGTAGAGATGCTTCGGCTGCGCTCAGCATGACGCACTCTTTAACAACACCTTTATAATGAACCCCAACCATCCCCCCCCTACGCGTTGGCCTCATCGGCTTCGGCTGCGTGGGCCAGGGCTTCTACGGCCTCGTGCAGCGCCAGCCCGAGCTGGACCTGACCATCGCACGCATCGCCGTGAAAAGCCCCGATAAGCCCCGCACCCTGCCCGCCGGGCGGTTCACCTTTCGGGCCGAGGAGCTGCTGGCCGATACTGATTTGGATTTGCTGATTGAAGTCATCGACGACGCGGATGAGGCTTACCGGCTGGTGAGCGCGGCCCTGCGGCGGGGTCGCCGGGTGATGACGGCCAACAAGGCCCTGCTGGCCCGGCACCTGCCCGAATTGGTGCGGTTGGAGCAGGAGTTTGGCGGCACGCTGCTCTACGAGGCGGCCGTGTGCGGCAGCATTCCCATTATTCGTACGCTCGATGGCCACTTCAGCCACGAGCCGCTGCGGGCGGTGTTTGGCATTTTCAACGGCTCCTCCAACTACGTGCTGACGCGCATGAGCGAGGCCGGCTCCGACTACGGCCCGGCCCTGGCCGAAGCCCAGGCCCAGGGCTTTGCCGAAACCGACCCGGCGCTCGACATGGGCGCGTTCGACCCGCGCTCGAAGGCCGTGATTCTGGCCACCCACGCGTTTGGCGTTTACCTGAACCCTGATGAGGTGCTGAACCTGGGCATCGAAAGCATCGGGGCGGCCGACATTGCCTACGCCGTCCGACTGGGTCAGAAAATAAAGGTGGTGGCGGGCCTCTACCGGCTGCCCAACGGCCGGGTTACGGCCCTGGTTACGCCGCAGCTGCTGGGGCCCGAGTCGCCGCTGTTTGCCGTGGAGGACGAGTTCAATGGCGTGGTGATTGACGCGGAGTATGCCGGACCGCATTTTCTGCGGGGGCGCGGGGCCGGCGACCACCCCACCGGCGCGGCCGTGCTGGCCGATGTGCTGGCCCTGCGCCGGGGACTGCGCTACCGCTACGCCAAGCGGCGGGCCGCGGCCCCGCCGTAGCTTGCCGACGGCCTGGCAGTAGAAGTATACCTGCGCCATGCTGATGCGGAAGTGCTACGCGAAGCGTTGCGGTGGCTGGAGCTGCCTGCCGAGGCAAACCGGCGCTACGCTACCGGCGTGGTATCCGTGACCACCCTGCTGGCCTGGCGCGACGAGCTGCGAGCCGCCGGGGTGTTCGTGGCCCGGCTGGGCGAGGTGCGGGGTGGCGCGGCAGCGGTGCAGGTGGCAGTTGGGGCGGAGGCTTGCAGCGCGTGGGGCAGTAGCGGCTTGTTCTGACGTACACGCCTCGCCCCCTCGCCCCCTCTCCGAAAAGGCGAGGGGGCGAGGCGCACATCAGAACAAGGCCGTCCTACCGAAACTCGACCCGCACCGGTACCAGGCCGGCAAACCGCAGCCAGTACACGCCCGCCGGCAATGCGCCCCGCTCCAAAAGCAGCTCTTTGCCGCTGGGGCTCAGGGCGTGCACTACGCGGCCGGTGGCATCAAGCAGCTGGGCTTCGAGGGGCAGCCGCCAGGTGGCGGGCAGCACCACGCGCACCGCGTCGTCGGCCGGGTTGGGGTAGGCTTGCGCGGTGATTGCCTGGGCCGCGCCGAGCCGCGCGGCCGTGATAACCGTGCCCGCCCGCCCCAGGCTGGGCCGCAGAAAGTCGCGGATGGTGCGGAACGTAGTATCGGCGTAGGCAGCACTGGTTTCAAACGGAATGTGACCGGCCCCGCGCAGCGTGCGCAGGGTGTTGCGGATACCCAGCGCCGTGGCGCGGGGGTTGAGGCGGCCGCTGCCGTACACGTACTTGGGCGGCAAGCTGGCCCCCACCCGCCCCTGAAAATACGGCACCGTGCCATCGGCCGTGCCGTGAACGCTGCACAGCGGCACGTTGCCGGCCTCGATGACGCTGGGGTTTTCGGTGGCCCCGCTCAGGTTGAGCACGGCCAGCACGGCGCTGCTGTAGCCAGGGTTGCCGCTTGCGCCCTCAATGCCGCCCAGCCCGGCCAGGTCGACGTAGCTGGGCACTTCGGTGGGCTTGTCAATGTAGCCCACTTCGAGTGCCGCGAAAGCCCCGGCCGACGACCCACCAACCGTAATGTAGTTGGAGTGGGCGCGGTAAAGCCTGGCCGTGGCCGCATCTTGCCGAAAGAAGCGCACGGCGGCCCGCAAGTCCTGCATGCCCCGAATGGCGGCCTTGGCCACGTTCACGGTATCGAAGGGAAAGAACAGCAGCCGGTAGTCGATGCTGGCCGTGACGTAGCCCAGCTTGGCAAACCGGGTACAAACGGCTACCATGTACGCGTCGGTGCGCGAACCGGTGACGAAGCCGCCCTGGTGGGCGAAGATGATGACCGGCCGGCGGCGCACCGTGTCGCCGGTGGGCTGGTAAATGTCCATCAGCAGCGGCTGGGTGATGCCGACGAAGTTGGCCGCCGAGCCGTAGGTGATGCCCGAAGTCACCGTCACGGCCGGGAAGATGGGCCGGTAGTAGCGGGCCCGGGTGGTATCGACCTGGGCCGTGGCGACGTGGCCGGCGGCCAACAGCAACAGTAAGACGAGTAGTAGGGTTGATTTCATAGCGGTAGGGTTAGGTAAGATTCAGTATTCGGAGCCAGGGCCCTGGCTCCGCCAGAACAAGTTATAAACAACGATTCCGTTCTCGCGTCGCCCCGGTCGGACGGCTCCGCCGTCGGACCGGGGCGACGCGCCCTTGGCCAGCTGGTTGTTCCCGAAGGTACGGCCTGCGTTATTTGCGCACGCTTTCGCTCCTAACTGTATGTCCATTCAATTTCCGCCCGCCCTCCAGCGTGGCCAGCACGTGGCCGTGGTCAGCCCCGCCCGCAAAATCAGCGCCACCGAGCTGGCCCCGGCCATCGACACCCTCACCGCCTGGGGACTGGAGGTGGTGCTGGGCGAAAGCATTGCCGGCGACCACCACCAGTTTGCCGGCGACGACGACTTGCGCCGCCGCGATTTCCAGCGCCAGCTCGACGACCCCAGCATTCGGGCCATTCTCTGCGCGCGGGGCGGCTACGGCACCGCCCGCATCGTCGATGGGCTCGATTTTACCCGCTTCGCCCAGCAGCCCAAGTGGGTGGCCGGCTTCTCCGACATCACCGTGCTCAACAGCCACTTGCTGGCCATGCACCAGGCCAGCATCCACGGCGTGATGCCGGTGCTGTTTCACCAGGCCGGCGGCGAGGAGGCACTCGAAAGCCTGCGGCGGGCCTTGTTCGGCGAAACCATGCGACCCATTGCCGCGCCCGCCCACCCCCTCAACCGGCCGGGCACGGCCACCGGGGCGCTGGTGGGCGGCAACCTGAGTTTGCTGCACACCATCACCGGTACGGCCTCGCAGGCCAGCTTCGCGGGCCGCATCCTGTTTCTGGAGGACCTCGACGAGTACTTCTACCACATCGACCGCATGATGCTGCACCTGCACCGCAGCGGGCAGCTGGCCGGCCTGGCCGGGCTAGTGGTGGGCCACTTCACGGCCATGCGCGACAACACCATTCCCTTCGGCAGCACGGCGCTCGAAATCATCGACTCCTACGCCCAGCGCCACGACTTCCCGGTAGGCTACGGCTTCCCGGTGGGGCACGAAGCTGATAACCGGGCGCTGGTGGTGGGGCAGACCGTGCGGCTGGTGGTGGATGCGGACGGGGCCCAACTGGCTTAATTAGCTACGGCTGAACGCGTGCCGTTATCAAACAAAAAAGGCCCTGGCAATGCACCAGAGCCTTTTTTGTCGCAAAATCAAGTTCAGCGTTCGGGGCAGCTTACCGGCGCAGCAGCGGCAGCACGGTGTTGAGGCCGGCTCCCTGCACCTTCACGAAGTAAGCCCCGGCGGCGAGCGAGCGCAGGTCCAGCACCGGCAGGCCGGGCTCGTGGGTGAGCTGCTGCACGAGGCGGCCCGTCATGTCGAGTACCTGCACCGAGTAGGAGCCGGTGGGCAGGCTGCTCAGGTCGAGGGTGGCCTCGCCGGCGGTGGGATTGGGGTAGACGGTAATGCCCGCGTTGGCGGTGGCGCGGCCGAAGCTCACGGTGCGCACGGAGCTCATGGCCCACTTGCCGTCGTTGTCGACCTGGCGCAGGCGGTAGTACAAGGTGCCGATGCCGAGGGCCGCCACGCCTTCGTCGAGGTAGCCGTAGGCCGAGGCGTGGTTCACGGTGCCGCCGCCCGAGAGCGTGCCGATTTTCTCGAACGAGTGGCCATCCAGCGAGCGTTCCACGTCGAAGTGGTTGCTGTTCAACTCCTGGGCCGTGTGCCAGCTCAGCACCGCGTTGCGGCCGGCGGCCTCGGCCAGGAAGCTGGTGAGCACCACGGGCAGCGGCACTTGCGCGGTGCTGGTCCGAAAAATGGCATCCGCCGCGCCCACCGAAGCTTTGGGGGCAGTGCCGGGGCTGCCGCCGTAGGTGGGGTCATAAATGTCGACCAGGCCGTTGAAGTTGTCGTCGTGGTACGAGGCGCTGCTGTGGTCGAGGAAGTTGGGCACGCCGTCGGCGTTGGCATCCTGCAAAAACACCGACAGCGTAGTCCCCTGCTCCCCTGCACCGTTGGTTACCACCGCGTAATAGCTGGCTTTGCCGGGGTTGTCGATGGCAAACAGGCGGGCTTTAGCCAGAATCTCGTCGCCGGCAAAACCATTGCCGTTGGTGTCGAAGCCCTCCGTCCAGTCGGCCGTTTGCTGAAAAATGGCCAGGCCGGTCCTCGTCGCGTTGTCGTTGTCCGAGTCGAAATCGAACATATCAACCGCGCCTTCGCCGTCGGTATTCACCGGCGCGCCAATGGCATCGCCCGAGTTGTTGGGGTCGTACACGTCGCGCAGCCCATCCTTGTCGGTGTCGGTGGTGAAGTTGGCCTTGCCGCTGTACATCACGTAAGCCGCCGTGCTCTGGGCTTCCAGCTCATCCGAAAGGCCGTCGTTGTCCGAGTCCATGTCGAGGAAGTTGTAGTTGCTGGCCGTGCCGAACAGGTCGCCGTCGTTGTCGGGCAGGGTGTAGCTCACGGTGCTTACCTCGGTCGTGTTCACGGTGCGGGCTTCCACGGCGTTGGGCAAGCCGTTGGCTCCCACCATATTGCCGGTGCCCGCGAAGCGCGACTCGACCGAGCTATAGAGCGAGGTATTGGCGTTGTCAGTCCAGCTAAGGGCCGTGAGGCCGGCCTCCACGACGTCGGGCAGGCCGTCGCCGTCCGAGTCGAGGTCGTAGTGGTTGGGCACACCATCCAAATCCGTATCAAACCAGTCGTTGATGCCGTCGTTGTTCTTGTCGCGGAACGCGCCGAAAACAGGATGCACATACGCCGCGTCGAGGTACACCAGCGTGCCGCCGCTGGCCTGCTGCGGGTTCACGCCCTGGGTTTCCCTGGTGTCCGGAATGCCGTCGTTGTCGTCGTCAATGTCCGCCGCGTCCGTGATGCCGTCGTTGTCGTTGTCGCACACGTACTCGTACACGTACACCTGGTCAATGGGCGTAATGAAGCCGTAGCTCCAGGTGTTGATGGTGAGGATGTCGCCGGCCTGGTTGGTGGCATCGCCCCAGCGGTGGACGCCGGCGGTCGAAATCTCGCCGTTCAGGCGCGACTGGTCCGGAAAGGTGGCCGCGCTCAGGTTGGTATCGTCCCAGTACAGGCGGTCGAAATACTGCCCGCCGCCCGACGACGGCCGCACGTTCTGAATGCGCAGGCCGTCGGGGTTGCCCTCCGCGTCGTACAGCGGGTAGTTCACCGGGGCTCCAAAGCTGGTGAAGGACAAGTCGATGGAAGTGCCCGTGGCCACGGTGGCCCCGGCCTTGTCTTTGCCATTCCACACGATGGTGGCGGGGGTGTTGGCCGTCACGTTCTGGGTCAGCAGCACGTCGTTGCCGTCCTCCACGCGGTTGCCGTTCAGGTCAATCAGCACCGTCACGGAGCCCTGCTCGCCGCTGGTCGTCGTGAAAGCCACGCCGCCCTGACCGTTCATCGGGTTGCAAAACGCCTTGGCCGTCCGGATGAATAAAGGCGCGGCCGACGACGGCCACAGGCTGGCATCGGGGTCGTTCACGAAGTTGTTGTACTCCGGCGAAGCCGACGCACCCGATACGCTCTTGCGGCTTTCGGCAAACGGCCCCACCGTGTCGGTGCCCTTCGAGTTGGCCACAAACACGAAGTCGTAAGGCCGCAGGCCGGCCAGCTCCACTTCCTTAATGAAGTACTTGGTCGCATCCTGGGGGTTAGGAATCAGGGTGTACAGGTTGAACGCGGCCGACAGCCGGTTCTGGTACTGCCCGCCGGCCCCGCCCGAAGGCCCCGTCGAGAAGCTCCAGAACTTGGTGAACAGGCGGCCCGACTGCTCTTGCCCGGCGGCGTTCAGCACCGTGAAATCCCAGAAGTTGTAATACGACCGTTTCAGGTCGGTGTCCAGGTCGCTTTCGCCCACCTGGGTCAGCTCCACCCAGTAGTCGCGGGGGCCCGTGGCCGAAGCCGGGCAGGTCACCGTCAGGGCATCGTAGCCGGCGGGGTTGGTGGCGGTTTTGGGGCCGGCCTGGCTCTGGGCCGCGTCGTCAATCACGCCCGCCTGGGGCAGCAGCTGCGATTGGCTCACCGAAGCCGTGTTCCGCGCCAGCGTGGTGCCAAGGGCCACCAGCTCCGTGCCGTTCGTGTCTTTATACTTGATGACGAGGTCCAAATCGCCCTGGTTGCCAGTGCGGCCGTCGCCGGTGTCAATCCGCTGCAAGCCGTAGTACAGCGTTTCGCCCGGCTTTAGCCGAATGAACAGGCGGTGGTCGTCGGGAGCGCCGGGCTTCAGGAAGGTTCCCGTAGAAGCTGGCTGCGAATCGTGCATCAGGTACCCGGCCACAGTGTTGGCCGGGTCGGTTAGGTTAGTGGGGGTGCCCGTGGCGTTCGGAGTCAACTGTTTCGACCCCTCGGCACGCACTGCTACGCCACCTCCCAATTGCACTGTCAAAAGACCAGCCACTCCGACCCAGCATCGTAAAGTTAATTTCATCACAGACTTGATTAAAGGGTTAAAGGCTCGGTAATAGCCTAATTGTTGACTTAAATCACTCTTGGCAAAGGTAGTATTATCCTAATAACACACAACATTAACTTTCAACTTTTCAGTCTTTGTCAATAAAGGCAACATTTTCAACAAAAACGTATCTAATATAATTTATATTGTCAATGTCTTGATTATCAAATGTTTTAAATAATACATTGTTCTGATTTAGACAAACAATTTTTACTTGTTTATCGTATTAATTCAAATTAAATATTTTCTATTGTCACAGTATAGTGCTATTTTTTTATTACGATAACCTCCGCTATACCTGCCGATACGACCCGAAATACGCCGGCTTCCCCCGTTTTTGAATTCTCACGGACAATGCAGGAAAAATCTCTTATTTTTAAATTATTCCGCAACAACAAAGCAATTTTCTGCTTTCAGAGACATGCCCTCATTGGTGTTTCCAACGCATTTTTTCAGGCCAGCGTGCAGTAGCGTGGACTACAAAGCCCGCGTTACTGCGTCATCGAGACACCAGCTGCCCAGCAGCAACTCAAAAGCAACTAAGTAGGTAGCCAGTATTCGGACATCAAAGTGCTGTCAATCAAGATTTAACATTGGGCCTGACTACCGAATACTCATGTTCGACTACTTAATCTGTCCTTGTTGCCAAGTGGTTATCGCCAAAAACCAAAGCGGCCGCCGGATACCTCCGACGGCCGCTTTGGGCGGTTTTGCTTCTGAAACCAGCGGTTACTCCACGTATAGCACCTGGAGCACGGTCTGGCCCACGGCTTTCAGGGTTTTGCGGTCGATGATAGCCATGTTGTCGGTGGTGGCGTGGTGGTAGGCGGGGAAGAAATCGTTGCCGTAGGCCGGGTGGTCGTAAATATCGAGCGTGGGCACGCCAGCCTTATTCGTGTACACGTGGTCGTCGGTGATGGCATCGGTGTCCTGGAAGCGGAAGAAATCGGAGTAGCCGAGCTGGGCGGCGGTGTTCCAGATTTTATCGAGCGCGAAGCGGGCGCTGGTGCGCGACGTGCCCTCGCGGGTGAAGCTGCCGCCCTTGGCCCCCACCATGTCGAGCAGCACACCGTACTCGGCCTTGTAGCCGGCGGGCAGCAGATGCGCCGCCCAATATTGCGAGCCCAGGCACCACGAGTCGGTGCCGGAGCCGGCCAGCTGGTCTTTTAGCTTGGCCTGGGTGGTTTCGTCGTGGCCCCAGTCCTCGGCATCGAAGAAGATGAAGTCGACCCCCACGTTGGGGGCCAGGCTATCGGGCTGCTGCGTAAGCACGCGGGCCATTTCCAGGGCCACGGCCACGGCGCTGGCCCCGTCGGAAGCGCCGTCCATGGGTTTGTTTTTCTTCTTCGGGTCCGGGTCGTCGTCGGCAAAGGGGCGGGTGTCCCAGTGGCCGAAAATGGCCACGCGCCGCGCCGCCTGGGGCTGGTACTGGGCAATAATGTTGCGGGCGTGGATGTTGGTGCCGTCAAACGTCATCGCCTCAAAGGGTTGCTCCATCACCTTCAGGCCGTAGCTTTTGAGCTTGGCCACCAGCCAATCGCCGGTCGCAACGTGGGCTTTGGAATTGGGCACGCGCGGGCCAAACGCCACCTGCCGGGCCGTGAAGGCGTAGGCCGAGTCGGCGTTGAAAACCGGGGCTTTGGGGAGTTTGGCTTCGGCCGGGGCGCTGGTTTCGGTAGTGTCAGTAGCCTTTTTATCAGGGCAACCGGTGAGGAGAACGAGGCCGGCGAGCGCGGCCAGGGGAAGGCGAAGGGAGCGGAAGTTCATAAATCGACTGTCATCCTGAGCGCAGCGAAGGACCTTATCGCGCCTGGGGTTCTGGGGTTAGTAACTCGACTGAGCGCGAGCGTGATAAGATGCTTCGCTGCGCGAACGAAAGATGGGCAGGACAGGCTTACTCCTCGCTATACGCCCACTCCACGCCGGCTTTGGTGTCTTTTAGCACGATGCCCTGGCCTTTGAGAGCGGCGCGAATCTGGTCGACTTTGTCGTAGGCTTTGTCGGTTTTGGCTTCGGAATAAAAGCCCAACGTCAGCGCCAGCAACTGCTCGGCGTTGGCGCGGGGCTCGTCCTGCAAGCCGAGGATATCGGTAACGAGGGTGCGATAGGCGGCCACGGCTTCGGCCAGCACGGAGGCCGATACTTCGGCCAGGGCGGCCGGCGTGGTGGCCAGGGTATTGAACTTGCGGAGCAGATTGAAGAGGCTGGCGATGCTGCGGGCCGTGTTCAGGTCGTCGTCCAACCCCACGAATAAGTCGGCGGTGAGCTTGCGCAAGTCGGCATCGCCGGGCATAGTTGTCGGTTGTTGGTTGTCAGTTGTTAGCTCCGCGCCGCCTTCACCAACAACTGACAACGAAGGACTAACAACTAACTTATCGAGCAGCCGCAAGCCGTTCATCAGCTTGCGGTAGCCTTTGCGGGCGGCTTGCAGGGCCTCGTCGCCCACATCCACGGGCGAGCGGTAGTGAGCTTGCAGCAGGAAGAAGCGCACCACCATGGGCGAGTAGGCCTGCGAAAGGCCGCCCGTCGGCCCCTCGAACATGTCGCCGAGCAGCACGAAGTTGCCCAGGCTCTTGCTCATCTTGGTACCGTTCACGGTAATCATGTTATTGTGCATCCACACCCGCGACTCGTCGGTGTGGGTGTGGCTGGCCTGGCACTGCGCGATTTCGCACTCGTGGTGCGGAAACATCAAATCGAGCCCGCCGCCGTGGATATCGGAGAGGTTGCCGAGGTACTTGCGGCTCATAGCCGAGCACTCGAGGTGCCAGCCGGGGAAGCCTTCGCCCCAGGGCGACGGCCAGCGCATGATGTGCTCGGGCGAAGCCTTTTTCCAGAGGGCAAAGTCCAGGGGGCTGCGCTTTTCGTCCTGGCCGGCCAGCGTGTCGCGGGTGCCGCCGAGCTGGTCCTCGATGCTGCGGTTTGAGAGCTTGCCGTAGCGGTGGGCCTCGTTGTACCTGGGCACGTCGAAATACACCGAACCGTTGACTTCGTAGCCGAAGCCGTTGGCGATGATTTCTTCAATCATGCCCACTTGCTCGGTGATGTGGCCGCTGGCCTGGGGCTCAATGTCGGGCGGCAGGCAGCCCAGGGCCAGCATGTGCTGGCGGTAGCGGTTGGCGAAGTGCTGGGCCACCTGCATGGGCTCGATGCGGGCCGCGCGGGCGGCCTTCTCCATTTTGTCCTCCCCGGTGTCGGCGTCGCTTTCGAGGTGGCCCACGTCGGTGATGTTGCGCACGTAGCGCACCGTGTAGCCCAAGTGGCGCAGGTAGCGCGTCAGCACATCAAACACCACCGGCCCGCGAGCATTGCCGAGGTGGGCCTCACTGTACACCGTGGGACCGCACAGGTACACGCCCACCTGGGGCGCGTGCACGGGCTGGAATTCTTCTTTCTTGCGGGTAAGCGTGTTATAGAGACTGAGCGACATGGGGCAAAGGTAACGACGATAACTCCCCTCCTTTTTTCAAGGAGGGGACATTTTTGCGCAGCGAAAATCGGGGTGGTGAGGTCGTTGCACAATGCCTGAACGACTCGTTGAGCGAGGGCAGGGTACGGTTCAACGCTATTTAATAGTTGGGTGTTCGAAACTAGTTCAACCAGTCATTCGAAGGCAGTTCAGGCATCGTGCAACGACCTCACCACCCCCGTTTTTGCTGCGCAAAAACTCCCCTCCTTGAAAAAAGGAGGGGAGTTATCGTTCTATCCTATTTCGCTAACTGATAAACCCCTTCCACCGGAAAATGGTCGCTCCACTTAATCTCCCGATGCACCCTGCACCCCAGCACCTGCCACTGCGG
>JAYULN010000109.1:0-2495 GCA_043763525.1 Hymenobacter sp. | reverse complement strand
GTGAATCACGCTCGTTTTGAGCTAGTTGCTCATAAGGAGTCTTTTCTTGCTCCTTCACTTCTATCCCGTACTTACGAGCCAGATATTTTAGGGCCTCGGGATAGCTACTACCCTCAATTTCCATGATGAAGCGCACGGCATCACCGGCTTTGCCGCAGCCAAAACATTTGAAAAACCCTTTCGAGGGTATGACGTTGAAAGACGGTGTCTTTTCGTTATGAAAAGGACAGCAAGCCGAATAGCTTTGCCCCTTGCGTTTCAGTTGCACAAAATCGCCGACCACCTCCAAAATGTCGGCTGTCTGCATTATTTGGTCAATTGTCTCTTTAGGAATAAGTGCCATAGTATCGTTGTGCGAACTCCCGTTTCGCTAATTTTTAATTGCAGTATGTGTTCCCGCACCGTTTGGTTTATTGCACCGGCGGGGAAAGCAAACTACAAAGTTCGCGCGACAGCACCTGGCTTTCTCAAAAACTTCGCATCTTTGCGCAACTTCTGGTTGCTGAGCACAGTTATAACCCAAAGCAGGAAGAGCTTGCGCTCTCCCTGCTGGCTAAGGTTAGTGGTGGAGAAGCACGTAAGTGCCCGCTGCCAACACCAGCCACCGGCCTAACTGCGCAAGCAGCTTCACCGGGAGCCTGACGACGATTACTACGTAATCACCGTCGCTGTTTGGTTTGTTCCTCATGACGTCTAAGGTTAGAGGATGAACAAATCACCCACTTCTTGAAGCCCGTGGTTTGCCGACCACGGGCTTCGCCTTTTTTAGCCGAAGCTAGAAAGGGCACCGTGGTTGGCGGGAGACTACCGCACAGTCTGGCAAAGCTACGCTTTTAGGGGCCAGTTGCTAGTAGCACATGCTTTCGCTTATGCGTTTTGGCTCCTGCACAAGCTAAAGCATGTGCCACAGTCCTACCTTTGCCCGGAATAAACTCCGCGCCCGATGCCCGCATACCGCCCCGAAGAAATCGAAAAGAAGTGGCAGGCCCACTGGAAACAGCATAGCACGTTCCGAGCCGACAACCACTCCGAGAAGCCCAAGTACTATGTGCTCGACATGTTCCCCTACCCCTCCGGGGCGGGCCTGCATGTAGGCCACCCGCTGGGCTACATTGCCTCCGATATTGTATCGCGCTTCAAGCGCCTGCAGGGCTTCAACGTGCTGCATCCCATGGGTTTCGACTCCTTCGGCCTGCCCGCCGAGCAGTACGCCATCCAGACGGGCCAGCACCCGGCCCTCACCACCGAGCAGAACATCGAAACCTACATCAGGCAGCTCAGCAGCTTGGGTTTCAGCTACGACTGGGACCGCGAAATCCGCACTTCCGACGCGAGCTACTACAAGTGGACGCAGTGGATTTTCCTCAAGCTGTTCAACTCCTGGTACAACCTCGACACCAATAAAGCCGAGCCGCTCACCGACCTCACTGCCCGCTTTGCCGAGCACGGCAGCGAGGGCATCAAGGCTGCCGGCGATGCCGACGAGCGCCACAGCTTCACGGCCGGGCAATGGAAGCTGTTTTCCGAGAAGCAGCGCCTCTCCGTAGTACTCCCCTACCGCCTCGCCTACCAGCAGGATACCTACGTGAACTGGTGCCCCGGCCTGGGCACCGTTTTGTCGAATGACGAAGTAAAAGACGGCCTGAGCGAGCGCGGCGGCTACCCCGTCGAGCGCCGCCTCATGCCCCAGTGGAACCTGCGCATCACGGCCTACGCCGACCGCCTGCTGGCCGGCCTCGACCAGCTCGACTGGCCCGATGCCCTGAAAGAAATGCAGCGCAACTGGATTGGCAAGAGCATCGGGGCCGAAGTAACCTTCCCGGTGATTGATGGTCGTCGGTATCCAGTAGTCGGTAGTCAGGGTGCTGGTCCGACTACTGACTACCTGCTACCGGATACCAATATTAAGGTCTATACCACCCGCGTCGATACCATTTATGGCGCGACTTTCCTGGTGCTGGCCCCCGAGCATGAGCTGGTGAACGAGCTGACCACGCCCGCCCAGCGCGCCGCCGTGGATGAGTACATCGCCGCCACCAAGCGCCGCTCGGAGCGCGACCGCATGGCCGATACCAAAACCGTGTCGGGCGTGTTCACCGGCGCGTATGCCCTGAACCCCGTGAACCAGGAGCCCGTGCAAATCTGGCTGGCCGACTACGTGCTGGCCGGCTACGGCACCGGCGCGGTGATGGCCGTGCCCAGCGGCGACCAGCGCGACTACGTATTCGCCCAGCATTTCGGCCTGCCCATCCCCGCCATTTCCGACGCCCAGCAAGGGCTCGACCAGCAAGCCGACCCCACCAAGGAAGGCCGCTACATTAATTCCGGCATCATCAACGGCCTTACTTACAAAGAAGCCACGCCCAAGCTCATTGCCTACCTCGAAGAGAAGGGTTTGGGCAAAGGCAAGGTGAACTTCCGCCTGCGCGATTCCATTTTCGGCCGCCAGCGCTACTGGGGCGAGCCTATTCCGATTTACTACAAGGACGGCACGG
>JAYULN010000108.1:0-2498 GCA_043763525.1 Hymenobacter sp. | reverse complement strand
CCATCAGGATAGTCCGGCTGCCGGCCACCACCGCATACCCCGACGCGGTGCGCGTGGTCTGGTAGCGGGTGAGCCGGCCGATGGTGGCACTGAAATAGTCGTTGGTGGCCGCATTGTAGGCCGGAGTGCCAAAATTCATCAGGTAGTGGCGGTCCACCATATACAGCAGGTAGATGTAGCCGTTGGTGTCGAACTGCGGGTGCAGGGCAAAGCCCAGCAGGCCGTGGTCGTGCCAAGCGCCCACTTCGGGGCTAATGTCGAGCAGCAGCTGGCGCTGGCCGTTTTCCACCACCCACACCCGGCCGGGGCGCTCCCACACAAACATGCTGGTGCCGGCCTTATCGAAGGTGAGCCCCACGGCCTCATCCCATTGGTTCGAAACCGTGGTCGAAACAAAGCCACCGGGCGGGGTTTGGGCCAATAATGGGTACCCAATGGCCAAAAGCCAGGTAAGAAGCAGGTAGCGGTAGCCGGGTCTCATGGCATATTAGTTAAGTGTGGGGGGCATAAAGGAATTTTAAGGTTCTTATCACGGCAAAAACGGCACTAGCGCCAACGATAGGCCACTTGCTGCTGCTGATAGAAAAGAAGTCGGTGAGGCCGGGCACAGCTATGCACCAAGGAAAATGCCTGGTAAATAAGCCAAAAGAGCAGCCCGACAGTTAGCGTCTATCGGGGTTTCTTGATAAATATAATATATAATATTATATATAAAAATATTCTTAAAAATTATCCCTGAATTGTTATGTCAAATGTGCCGTGCGCCTAGCCAGGCTATTGCCAGCAGTAGTGGTGTGCGCCCACTGCGGCTTTCGTGCGTTCACCCAAGGCGAGAAGTGCGGGCCGATGGCACTGCCGTAGCCAATGGAGCCTGCCGCAGGAGCAAGCGCTTTTGGCTCATGGTTTGGGTTTGCCTGGGAACGGGAGTGGTAGAGTGGTTTCATGAACGGTAGGTTGTAGCGTGAACTGTAATTCGCGCTACAGCCAGCCGGCACGTACATAGAGCAGTTTCCACATTGGTGTACGTGCCCCGGTCCGACGGCGAAGCCGTCCGACCGGTTGTCGTTTGCACCGCCTGCGCCAGTCGTGCCGCCATCGTTCCCACGACAACCGGTCCGACGGCGGAGCCGTCCGACCGGGGCACGTACACCAATCTGGAAACCGCTGTAGATTATCAAGTTGCGCAAGGCACTGAAAATCTCCTTAATTACAAAGCCCCGGCTTCGACGAGAAACCGGGGCTTTGGGGCTGGGGGCACTTTCGTTACCAGCTACACTTCCACTTTGAGCGTGGCGGGCTGGGTGGTTACTTCAAACAGCTCGCCGTGGGGCACGATGGTAATCTGGCCGTATTCCTGCAACAGCATTTTGTAGGCCTCGGCCACGGGGCGGGGCTTGCGGTCGAGGTCGTAGAGGCCGCAGGGGTTCACGGTGCCCACCTTGCGTTCCAGGCCCTTGTCCCAGTCAATCTGGTCGATGAGCGAATACCAGGTGAAGCCCAGCACGGGCACGCCTTCTTTTCTCATTCTGAGAATGTTGACCCATTGCTTCCAGAGCCAGGTGGGGCCATCCTGGGCTTCGAATACGTTGGTTTCGGTGTGCATCACCGGCTTTTTGTAGCGCTCGTAATAATCGAGGGTGATGTTGTACCAGCCTAGCACGTCCATGCTGGTCACGATTTGGCCGGTGGGCAGCATAATTCGCTCGTTGCGGCCGTAGTAGTCGTTGCCCATCACCTGGTAGCCGGGCGGCTCGCCGGCCATAAACCAGTCGTACTCGCGGCGGGTCATGCCGTTGTCGTAGAGGTAGTTCAGGACTTCGCCCTCGGGGTGCTTGCCGTACAATAAATCGAGGGAGGCGAAGCGTAGCTTGTTCTGCAGTTGCACTTCCGGGGTGTGTTCGGCGCGCAGCTCGTGGGTGAATTCGGCCGACTCGCTCTGCACGATGATGCAGTTGGGCCGGTGCTTGGCAATGCGCTGCGTACCCATGATGCTGGCCGCCACCAAGTGCTTCAGGGCCGTCACGAAGGCCTTATCCGTCCGCAGCTGCTCGTTCCAGATGCCGTCTTTGGCGCTCAGTTTGGCCGTCACGTAAATCTCGTTCACCGGCGTGTAATAGCGCACCCAGGGGTAGCGTTTGGCCACTTCCTCGCAGTAAGCCGCAAAATGCACCGGCAGCTCGGGGTTCTGAAAATTGCCCAGCCAGTCGGGCACCCCAAAATGCATCAAATCCAGAATTGGGGTGATGCCCAGGCGCTGCATCTCGGCCATGGCCAGGTCGGCAAACTCCCAGTCGTATTTGGTGGGGCTGAGCTGGATTTTATAGTACGGCAAGCCGTAGCGCAGCACTTTCAGGCCCATTTCCTTCACCAGGCCTAGGTCTTCCCGGTAGCGGTTGTAGTGGTCGCACTCGGCCAGCAGGTCGCGGCGGGTTTTGCCGTTATCAATGGTCGGGTAGCTGCACTCGATGCCGGTGGCAAACATGAAATTGTTGGGCAAG
>JAYULN010000107.1:0-2501 GCA_043763525.1 Hymenobacter sp. | reverse complement strand
GTACCGCCTGCACCTGCCCCTCGAAGAGCTGGTGGATGCCGTCGGCTTCAACGAGCCGCTGCGGGCGCTGGTGGCGGCCAGCGGGCGGGGTTGAGGTGGGTGAGCTAACCCACACCTATTTATTGGCAAAGCTTTAAAAACCGTGCGGCCCACCAACAAAATGGTGGGCCGCACGGTTTTTTGGGTCTTGGCTGAATTTTAGGCGCTAGATTTAATAGTACTTATTCAATATTATTTAGGTCAATAAAGTCGAACTGAGTTTATCACCCAATGAAAATCCAGGTAGCTGGCAGCTACGTAAATGCGTAGCATTTAGCAGTATTATTTTTTGATTACACCGACTTCTTTGACGGTTAAATACTAATAAAAAGCTTGTTATGCTGCGGACGAGGAAAAATCATGCACTATCGAGCATGAGCGCGCTCATATTACCTGTATGGTAATATTACTAGGTCCTTGTAGCGCGATACAAAGCTATGAAACATAATTTTTACAATTATTATTTGGATTTGATGAAAGTGGCTCGTTGCCTCTTCAAATCTTCAAACAACATAACCTGTGCCCTCACCGGCCAAGTACCCTTGTTGGTCGAATTTGGTGCTCGGAGGGCTGGCCGCGTCGATAATTTTGATGCGCATCAACAGAGCCCCCAAACCTGTACTGTCTCCTTTTGATTTAATGGAGCCTAACGCTCAGCTTCTCATTCTTTATAAGCTACGATTTTCACACTTCCTTTTTTTATGAAAAATTTCTTACGGTATCTGCCAAGTACGCAGGACTACTGGATGAGAGCCACAGGCCGGGCTTCCAGCAGTACAGCGGTTTTCGGACTGCTGGTGGCCCTGCTGCTGTCGTTTTCCGGGCAAGCATGGGCCGAGGGCTCGAAGCAGCTCACTCCCAACACGGCCGCCACGGCCGGTGCGGCCCTGAGCGACCCGACTAACACCCGCTCGGGCTACCTCACTCACGACGTGAACTCCCTCGGAGGTGCCACTAACAACACCTCGCTGAGCTTTCTGAAGCCATTTGGCTTCAACTTCAATGGCGTAGCCTTTTCGGAAGACCATCGGATGTTTGTGCGGGTGAAGGCAGGCGAAACGCTGCTGTACGGCGTGCATCGTATCCAAAGCGGCGTGCTTGCGGCCGGCACCAACCAGCGCGACCTGACGCTGACCCTGCGCTACGGCACCGGCGCGGGCACGGTGGTGCAAACTACCATCCTATCCCGCGACCAGGCTGCGGCTAACACCAACCAGTCGCTACTTATCACGCCCCAAACCGGCGTGATTGCTACCGCTGCCCAAGCCCAGGCTGGCCCGCTGCCCGCCGTCGGCGGCTACTCCCCGTTGAGCTACACCAATACCACCGGGGCCGACCAGGACTTCTACCTGGAATTCACGCAGGCAGGCGAGGAAACACTAACTGCTGCCCAATTTACGCCTGCCCAGCGATTCTCGACCTACGACTTCTGGGACCTGACCGTGCGTACCGCCGGCGGAGTAGAGCAGCCCGGCCGTCTGCGTTCCAAGCTCTGGTCGTTTTCGGCCGGAGCCACCAATGGGCGCTTTTCGAGCGAATTCGCGCTGTTTCCGCTCATCCCCGACGCGTCGGCGGTGAACCGCTATTACGTGAAGAAATTTGAGCTGGCCGGCATCAACCCCCAGAACTTCTTCCGCTTCACCACCAACTCGCGCGGCACTACGGCCAGTGCCACCGACTTCACGGTTTCGCGCAAGAGCCAGACGGTAGCCAGCGGCTTCACCGACTTTCCCGAGTTCGAGAACTTCATTCAGAACCCGGATGCCACCATCTGGCCCTCGACGGCCCCGCCTACGTTTGCGGTGAAGTCGGTGGCCCCGTTTTGCGGCCCGACCGGCAACGGGCAATTGGCCTTCACCACTACAAGCACGGTGGCGGGAGTGCTCGTGATTGTAGTGGACCTCAATGGTACGGCCGGCTACCAGCCCGGCACTACCGACGTGGTGGTGGAAAAAGCGGTGCCCGCTGGTGCGAGCACCGTGGTCTGGAACGGCCTCAATGGCCTGGGTGCGCCCGTGCCCAATGGCACGGTGGTGACCCTGAATTTTAAAAGCGGGGCCGCGCCGGTAAACTTTCCGGTGGTAGATGCTGAAAATAACGTGGGCGGCTTCCGCGTCGAAAACGTACGCCCCGCCACGGGTTTTGACTTGCTGTTTTGGGACGATACCAACTTGTCAACAACCCTGTTCCCAGCCCCGCAGGTTAACGCGGGCGGCGCGTTGTCTTCGGGCGGCGTGCATGACTGGGGCACGGCATCGGGCGCGGCCCAGCCCACCACCGACGCCGGCAACGACTATATCGTGAACACCTACACCTTCGGCAACGTGAACGCCGTGGACCGGGCCTACACCCTCACTTTTGTTTGCGATGCGGATGCCGACGGCATCACCAACGCCACCGACATCGACTGGGACAACGACGGCATCAGCAACACGGAGGAGAGCAGCGGCGTGAACCCGGCC
>JAYULN010000106.1:0-2509 GCA_043763525.1 Hymenobacter sp. | reverse complement strand
AACTTTGTCGTTCGCGTCCCCGTGCCGTTCGGGCGGCTTTACTGGCGCGAGGACGCGAACGACAAAGTTCGCGCTACAACCTACTGCGCAACAGCAGTAAATAATACTATGCTCTGGGTAAGCACCCTACTTTTTGGCAGGTACTTGCGAAGAGCGAATTTACTACCCAACCTTTGCCTGCCGGGAAGCAACTCCGCCTCCCTCCTACTGCTAGTTGCTATGGCTAAGAAAATCACCGTACTAGGTGCCACCGGCCACATCGGCACCGCCCTCGTTCATCAGCTACTCGGCCAGGGCCACCAGGTTACGGCCGTAGCCCGGCCCAGCGCCCGCCTCGATGCCCTGGCCGCCACCGGAGCCACCCCCATAGCCGGCGACCTCACCGACGTGGCCCTCGTCACCGAAGCCCTGCGCGGAGCCGACGCGGCCTTCCTCATGATTCCGCCCAACGTGACCAGTCCCAACGTACTGGCCCACATGAACCGCACCGGCGAGGCCATTGCCCAGGCCGTGCGGACCTCGGGCCTGAAACAGGCTGTGCATCTGAGCAGTATTGGGGCCGACCAAACCGGCGGCACCAGCCCCGTGGTGGGCCTGCACCTTCAGGAAGGCCGCCTCAATGCCATTGAGGAACTCACGGTGGTTCACCTGCGACCCGCCTATTTCATGGAAAACTTACTGGCCAACATTGGTATGGTGCAGCACATGGGTATCGTCGGCTCGGCCACCCGGCCCGACATTCAATTCCCGATGGTGGCCACCAAGGACATTGCCGCCAAAGCCGCCGCCCTACTCGGCGGCCAACCCCTGAAAGTCAATCTGGTGCAGTACTTGCTCGGCCCACGCAGCTACTCGATGCACGAGGCTACGGCCGCCATTGGCCAGGCCATTGGCCGGCCGGAATTGCCTTATGTACAGTTTTCGTACGAAGATGCCAAAAAAGGCATGGTGCAAGCCGGCCTGAGTGAAAACATGGCTGCGCTATACGATGAGATGACTCACCACCTGAACGCCGAAAAAGCCATGGTGACTGAGCCGCACACTGCTGCCAGCACCACGCCCACCACCATTGAGGAATTTGCGCAAACGGTGTTTGCCCCGGCCTTCGAAGCCTCCCCGATAGGTTGGCAGTGCCTGCCGTCGCCGGGGCGGCAGGCACTATTTTTGCCCCATGCCTTTGCTTCATTACTTCGACCAGGGCCAGGGCCGGCCCCTGGTCATCCTCCACGGCCTGTTTGGCACCCTCGACAACTGGCAAACCCTGGCCCGGCGCTGGGCCACCGAAGCCGACCTGCGCGTGGTGAGCGTCGACCTGCGCAACCACGGCCGCTCGTTCCATAGCCCGCAGCACTCGTATGCGCTGATGGCCCAGGATGTGCTGGCCCTGTTCGACCACCTCCAGCTGGGACCCGACACCACGCTGCTCGGCCACAGCATGGGCGGCAAAGTGGCCATGCGCCTCGCCCTCGACCACCCCGAGCGCCTGGCCCGCCTCGTCGTCGTCGATATTGCCCCCCGCTTTTCCGATATGGGCCACCAGAACGACATCCTCGCTGGCCTGCACGCCGTGAACCTGGCCGCCCTCACCAACCGGCAGGAGGCCGACGCGGCCCTGGCCCCGCACATCCACAACCTGGGCACCCGCCAGTTTTTGCTGAAAAACCTGTACCGCAAGGACGATAACTCCTTCGCCTGGCGCATCAACCTAGCCGTACTAGCCGCCGCGCTGGCCGCCATTGGCGAAGCCATCACCGGCCCCCACCCCTTCCTGAAGCCCGCCCTGTTTATTCGGGGCGGCCAGTCCGACTACATCACCCCCGACGACAAGCTGCACGGCATCCCGGCCCTGTTTCCCAACTCGGAGGTCGCCACCGTGGTCGATGCCGGCCACTGGGTACACGCCGAGAAGCCCGAGGAGGTCTTTGGGCTGGTTTCGGCGTTTGTAGCGCAGCAGAGGCCGAATAGCCTGGCTTCCCTCCTCGCCTAGAGCCCGTTTGGTTACCCTCCCGGCAGCATGCCCTATTTGCCCGAACCGGCAGGGCTTGCTGCCGTTTTTTTGTATTCGGGGCCTTGTGGTGCAAGCCGGAGCGGGCCACGCTGGCCCCGTTGGGCACTGGCAATCAAGCCCATGTAGCTACGGTGCCCAGTGCGGGTATAGTGTTGGGCGTTGAACTTGTTTCGGGTGGCTAGGCCCTGCATTTATTTTCTATTTGTCAATTTTTTCGTCGAATCAGGGTGAAAATCGCAACCCCGGCCTTGTGCGACTGGAAATATTTTTAAATATTTTGAGTTGCATAATAATAATTATTTACATTAGGTTGCTATATAATTTTTACAGGGGTTTATATCCCCGTTTTTTATTTAACTGTACTGGCATTCACCCACTGTTAATAAGCCATTTTTTTACAGAGCAACCGCACCAAATTAGGCCCATGTGCCCCCAGTGCTTGGAAACGGCCTGGAGGTGTTCAAAAAATCGAAAAGCGGCTGCTGCTAAAGTGCCTCCAGA
>JAYULN010000105.1:0-6145 GCA_043763525.1 Hymenobacter sp. | reverse complement strand
GCACGTACCCTTGAACGTCATGCAGAGCGCAGCGAAGCATCTTTACTGCGCAACGCAATTCAGTCGAATGAATTACTGGTGGCGGGCAAGATGCTTCGCTGCGCTCTGCATGACGTTCTGTTACGCCTCCGCCGGTACCATGCCGTCCTCGTATTCCACCCGGCTCAGAAACAGGCCCCGCGCCGGGGCCGCGCCGCCGGCATCTACCCGCCGCTGGGCCCAGAGCAGCTCCTGAAACTGGCGCGGCGACAGCTTGCCCCGGCCCACGTCGAGCAGCGTGCCCACCACCAGCCGCACCATGCCCCGCACGAAGCGGTTGGCTCGAATGCGGAACACCAGCCCGCTCGGCGCGGGGTGCCAGCCGGCAGCCGTGCAGTAGCACACGTAATGGTCGACCCCGCCTTTTACCTTCGAAAACGAGGTGAAATCGAACTGCCCGACCAGGTAAGCCGCCGCCTCGTTCATGGCGGCCACATCGAGCGGCCGGTCAATGTACAGGGCGTGGTCGCGCCGGAAAGCATCGGGCTGCGTCACCACGAAGTACTGGTAGTTGCGTTCCTCGGCCGAGAACCGGGCGTGGGCATTGTCGGCTACGGGGTGCAGGCGCAGGGCCGCAATGTCGGCGGGTAGGGTGCGGCGCAGGCGGTAAAGCAGCAGCTCCAGCGTGAGGCCGGCCGGCAGGTCGGCATCGAAGTGCGCCACCTGGTGGCTGGCGTGTACGCCGGTATCGGTGCGCCCGCTGCCCAGGCAGTGAATGGGCTGGCGCAGCACCTGGCTCAGGCAGCGGTCGACTTCGGCCTGCACGGTGCGGGTATTGGGCTGCACCTGCCAGCCGTGGTATTGGGTGCCGTCGTAGGCAAAATGAAGAAAGTAGCGCATGGGGCCGTAAAAGTACGGCCGGGGCTACTCCACTACCACGCGCCGGGCCACGGTGGCGGTGCCCAGCCGCATCCGAAGGGTGTAGATGCCGGGGGCCAGCCCGGCGGTTTCGACGGTGAAGCGCGGGCCGGCCCCGGCGGGGCGGCGTACTACCTGGCCCAGGCTGTTCAGCAGCTCGGCCGGGCCGGGAGTGGTGCCAGCCGGTAGCTGCACCGTGAAGGCATCGTGGGCCGGGTTGGGGGCGAGGCTGAGGTTGGCGGCGGTGGGAAGGGCGGTGGCCAGGGGCGTGTAGGTGCCGGTATTCAGCAGGACACCGACACCATTCGACGCAAGGTCAATAATCAGGGCCATGACGATATCAAGCCGGCCGTCGCCATTGAGGTCGCCCAGCGCCACGTCGCTGGCGCTGCTCGGCGTGGTGGTGCCGTACCGCGTGCTCGTTGGAGTGCTGCCAGCCCCCGGCACAAACACCGTAACATTGCTGGCGGGCAAGGTCGTGTACGTATTGGCCGTGACGTAATCGGGGCGACCATCGCCGGTAACGTCGCCCACGGCCACGCCGAGCGGCCCCATCGCACCAGTGGCATAAGTGCTGTCGAAAAAGTTGCCGCTCCCGCTGCTGGTCAGTACGCCTACGCTATTCGAGTCGTCGTTCGAGGTCACCAGGTCAGGCCATCCATCACGGTTGATATCGGCCAACGAAATGTCGGTGGGCCGGCTCGAAGTCGTGAAGAGCCGGTTGGCGAAGGCCTGAAACCCGCCACTTGCCAGCCCCCGCAGGAGGCCGACGGCGTGCGCGCCGTAGCTGGCCGTGGCAAGGTCGGGGCGGCCATCGTGGTCAAGGTCGGCGATGACCACGCTGGACGGGTAGCTCTTAGCTCCTGTCGAATAAGTGCTGACCGGCGCGAAGCCCCCGCCGCCCAAGCCTACCAGCACCCCTACCGTATGGCTGCCGTAGTTGGCACTCACAATGTCGGGGTGTCCGTCGTTGTCGACATCGCCCACGGCGACTCCGTACGGCCCACTTGCTGCCCCCACGCCATACGTATTGGCCGGGGCGAAACTGCCTCCCGCAGCCCCTAGCAGCACCCCAACGGAATTGGTGCCGTAGTTGGCGGTCACGATGTCGAGCCGGCCATCTTCGTTCACATCGGCCACTACCACGGCGTTGGGCGTGCTACCCGCCCCCACCGGATAGAAGGTAGCCGGTCCCAACCCGCCTCCCGTCAACCCGGCCAGTATGCCCACGGTGTTGCTCCCCGCGTTCGCGGTGATGACATCGAGTCGACCATCACCGTTCACATCCGCCAACGCCAACGCATTGGGGATGTTGGTCGCACTGAATGGGTATATGCCCATCGGCCCGAAGCGTTGCCCCCACGCCGCCGGCCCCGCCGCGCCCAGGGCCAGCAGCAGCGCCCCGCGCCGGGCATAATTCAGGAGTTGGTTGGTGGTTGAAGTGGAAAGGTGTTTCATGAAGAATGATAGGAAGAAGATGAATCACCCACAGCGGTAGCAGCCGGGCCGCTCCAAAGTTACGGGCGCGGTGTAGTTGCGGGCGCAACCATCCCGGTCGGATGGGGTAGCGCCGGCCCTTCGCCGCCAGCCGCCGGCCGCCGTTGCGCCCGCCGAAACAGTCGGCCGTTGGCCAGGGCTTTCCGTTGCGGCAACGGGAAGCATCCGGCGGTGGCGAAAGGTCTCCGTTGCGCCAACAGCAGCTTTCCGGCCCTGGCGAAAGGCTGCTGTTGGCGCAACGGAGGCCTTTCGGTCGGGGCCGGGGGTGGCCGTTGCGGCCGGGGCGGGTGGTAGTCTGTGGGTTTCGGCGTACTCTTACGGCGCGTCAGCGCCATTTCGGCTGCTCATCCTTGTCTATTTCTGACGCGCTACTGCTTATGCTGAATCCTACCCCATTCTTCGCCCCCGATTACTTCGCCACGACCGACGTGACGCTGCCGCGCCTGCAAAAATTCTCGCTCGATGCCATCCAGCGCCTCACCCTCGACAACCCCAGCGGCGTGTTCACGGCCCTCGTGGCCGACCTCACCACCGCTTACACGGCCCTGTTCGGAGCCGTCACCGCTACCGATGCCGGCATCAGCCAGCGCCGTACCAACGCCCAGCAGATGTGGGGTGCCCTGGCCGACCTTCAGCACCAGCTCGAAGCCGACGAAGCCCTCATCGACTACAAAAGCAAGAAGACTCCGGCCATTCATACCGCCTTCTTCCCCAACGGCCGCTACGAGTACAGCCGCGCCAGCCTGCTCACCGCCGACCTGCTTTTCGCCCGCGCCCAGGCCGCTGCCACCACCCACGCCAAAGCCCTGGGGGCCGACTTCGATGCCGCCCCCTACGCCACTTTCTACACCGCCTTCAAAGAGGCCCGCGACGGCACCGGGGCCGGCGACGAGCACAGCGCCAAGGCCCGCGCCGAAGCCCAGCACCACCGCGCCGACCTCACCGGCCGCCTCACCGATGCCACCAAGCTGGTGGCCGCCCAGTTTCTGCGCGACGAGGCCCGCTGCGCCGCGTACTTCCGCGTGGGGCTGTTGCAAGCGCCGGCGGCGGCAGCGGTCAAAGCCCAGGGGTAGCCGAACGATAATTCCCCTCCTTGTTTAAGGAGGGGACATTTCCGCGCAGCGGAAATTGGGGTGGTGCAGTCGTTGAACGATGGATGAACGACACCAGGTGCGGGTCGCTCGGGTATCGTTCAACGAGGGTCACCACCCCAATTTTGCTTTCAGCAAAATGTCCCCTCCTTAAACAAGGAGGAGAGTTGTCGTTCTTACAGCTTCTCGTAAATCACGGCCGCGCCCTGGCCCACGCCCACGCACATGGCGGCCAGGCCGTAGCGCACGCCCTCGCGGCGCTGCATTTCGTGCAGCAGCGTGGCCGTGATGCGCGCGCCCGAGCTGCCCAGCGGGTGGCCCAGGGCAATAGCGCCGCCGTTCACGTTCACCTTGGCCGGGTCCAGGCCCAGCTCGCGGATGCAGGCAATGCTTTGGGCGGCGAAGGCCTCGTTCAGCTCAATCAAATCGATGTCGGCCAGCGTTAGGCCGGCGCGTTGCAGCGCCTTGCGCACGGCCGGAATCGGCCCCAGGCCCATCACCGATGGGTCGACGCCCGCCACGGCCGAAGCCACCACCCGGCCCAGGGGCTTCAGGTTGTAGCGGGCCAGGGCCTCCTCGTTCACCAGCAGCACGGCCGAAGCCCCGTCGTTGATGCCCGCCGAGTTGCCGGCCGTCACCGTCCCGCCCTCGGGCTGGAAGGCGGGCCTGAGGGAAGCCAGCTTCTCCAATGAAGAGAAGCGGGGCTGCTCATCGGTATCGAACAGCGCCGTGTCGCCCTTGGGCTGATGAATGAACACGGGCACAATTTCCTTGCGGAACCGGCCTTTTTCAAAGGCGCGGGCGTATTTGCGCTGGCTTTCAAAGGCGAAGAAGTCCTGCTCTTCGCGGGTGATGCCGTACTGCTTGGCCACGTTCTCGGCCGTCTGGCCCATCGAGAAGGGGTGGTGCAACTTGCTCAGGCGGGGGTTCACGAAGCGCCAGCCCAGGGTGGTGTCGTGGGCCGTGAGCTCGCGCCCGAAGGCCGACTCCGACTTGGCCATCACGAAGGGGGCGCGGGTCATGCTCTCGGCCCCGCCGGCCAGGTACACGTCGCCCTCGCCCGCCTTAATGGCCCGGGCGGCATCCATGATGCTTTGCAGGCCCGAGGCGCAGAGGCGGTTCACGGTGTTGCCGGGCACCGTAATGGGCAGGCCAGCCAGCAGGGCGGCCATGCGGGCCACGTTGCGGTTGTCTTCGCCGGCCTGGTTGGCGGCCCCGATAATCACGTCCTCAATGGCGTTTTTATCAACGGAAGGATTGCGCCGCATGAGCTCACGGAGCACGTGGGCGGCCAAATCATCGGGGCGGACGCTGCTGAGCGCGCCGCCAAATTTTCCAATCGGGGTACGCACCGCGTCCACGATATAAGCAGTTGGCATTCGAGGTAACAATAGCGGCGCAAGCGCCGGATGGGACTAAATTTGTGGCCCCGGCCAAAGCCCGGACCCCTTTCTATAATACAACAAAGATGATACAAAGAATCCAAAGCGTGTTTTTGCTGTTGCTGGCCCTGGCCATGCTAAGTGTGCTGGTGTTGCCGCTGTGGCACAAAATCGATGCCCTCACTCATCAGGAGCTTACCCTTACTGCCTTCGGTTTCGATGCCCAGGGCCTGCAAGTGGCGGGGCCCACGGGTCCGGTGTGGCTCATTGGCCTGCTGGCCGCCGCTTCGGCCGCCGTGGCCGCGTTCGAGATTTTCCAGTTCCGCAACCGTGCCCAGCAGCTGCTGCTGGGCTCGATTAACCTGCTCCTTATCACCGCCACCCTCGGGGCCGCGTTCTACTTCTCCAACAAGGGCGAGCAGCTGCTCAACCTCAAGCTCGAAGGCCAGTTCCTGATGGGTTTCTACCTGCCCACGCTGGCCCTGCTGCTCAACCTGCTGGCCAACCGCTTCATCCGTCGCGACGAGCAGCTGGTGCGCAGCGCCGACCGCCTGCGCTAGCCGAACCAAACCAAGGGCCGCAAAAAGGCCGCTGGGGGACTACAGCGGCCTTGTTGCGTCTTAAATGCTTGCCGGAAATTACTTGAATGCCTGGGGCTGGGGGGCGTTGCTCACGGCCTGCTGCACTTCCCGGGCGCTGGTGTCGAAGTCGAACGCGCCGTACACGCGGCTGAAGTTTTGCGGGTCGGCCACGTGCGGATAGGCAAACTTGGCCAGCTCCACGCGCGAGGCTTCTAAGTCCAGGCTTTGCAGCAGGCGCTTCAGGTCGTCGCTTTGAATGGTCCTTTGGTCCAGGGCCTCCCTGGCGGTACTCAGCTTGCCGGATTCGAAGCGCTGCTGCTGCACGGCCTGCACCAGGCCGTTCACCTCCTGCGGGGGCAGGGTGCGGTAGCTGCTCGATGCCGAGCCAGGGTAGTAGCCCGCGCCCCCATTGCTGGCATTATTGCCCTGGCTTTGGCCATAGTCACTGTCGTCGTCGTCATCGTCGTCGTCCCCATTCGAGCTGTTGCCGTAGCCGTTCCCGCCGTAGTTGGAGGGCGAATAGTTGTTGTAGCCGTAGCCGTGGGAGCCGTAGCCGTGGCCGGGGCCGCAAAGTGCTACGGCATCAACCTGCCGCAAATCGAGCGGCCGGCCGGGCCGGGCAATCAGCACAAACGTGGTTTCGAGGCCGGGCTCCAGCCACACGCGGGTCCGGAACCGCACCGCGCCCCCGTAAGCC
>JAYULN010000104.1:0-2514 GCA_043763525.1 Hymenobacter sp. | reverse complement strand
TTCCGCCACCTCGCGGCCGGTGGCCAGCGCGGCATTCAGCGATGGGTACGCCGCCCAGTCACCGCAGCGGTAGAGGCCTTCGGCTAACTGTAGCGGTTGCTGCACGGGCTGGCCGGCCAGGTACACGGGCAGCGCCGCCGCAATGCGGTAGCTGCGCAGGTGCTCCCACTGCCGGGCCGCCGGGCCAAACCAGGCAGCCAGCTCCTCGCGCAGGCCGGCGGTGAGTTCGGCCTCGCTCAGGCTGCGCTCGCCGTGGGTGCTCACCGACACCAGTGCCCGGCCGGCGGGCGCGTAGGCTCCGCTCACATCGGCCGGGAAGGCGATGTTGTGGGCCAGCGCGCCGGGGGCCGCGTTTAGGCGCAGCAGCTTGTCGTTGCGGCCCGGCGAGTGGCCGCCGTCGGCAGCAAAATAGGTGCAGGTGGTGAGGCGGGCTGCCTTGGGCGAGCGGGCCAGCTGGGCGCTGGCGGCATCATCGGAGTTGCCGCTGGGGCCGGCCAGCAGGCGCAGGGCGGCGGGGCCATCGGTGGCCAGCACCACGGCCGCGCCCTCCAGCACCTGGCCGGTGGCGAGCCGCACGCTGGTGCCCTCCACGGCGGCTACCGGCGTGTGCAGGCGCACCGCGCCCGTGGGCAGGCGGGCGGCCAGCTGCTCGGGCAGCTGCTGCATGCCCAGGGCCGGAATGGCCGCCTCGCCCGTCACGAACTGCTGGAACACGAACTCGAAGAAATTGCTGGCCGTGGTCAGCTCCCTATCGAGAAAAACGCCGCCGAAAAAGGGCTTGAAAAACGTGTTTATCATCTGCTCGCTCCAGCCGTAGCGGCGCAAAAACGTGCGCGTGTCAGTGGCCGGGCGGGCCAGCAGCTCCTCCGGCGTGTGCTTCATTACGTGCCGCACCAGGCTGAGAATGCGCAGCTTATCGGGCAGCGTACCGATGGGCGACCTTAGCGCCGAAAACGCCGCCAGTGGCCGTTGTAACGGGCTTTGCAAAACGGTTTCGCGGCCATCGGCCAGCCGAATGATGGCCCCGGAGCGAAAGCATTTCAGGTTCAGTGCGCCGTAGTCGAAGATGCGCCGGGCTTCAGGGTATTTGGTGAGCAGCACCTGAAAGCCGCGGTCGAGCCGAAAGCCTTCGGGCGTAACGTCGGTGCGCACGCGGCCACCCACGGCATCGGCCGCATCGAGCACGAGCACGGGCCGGCCGGCGCGGTGCAGCCAGGTGGCGCAGGCCAGCCCCGCCATGCCGGCCCCGATGATGATGGTGGGTTTGGAAGAGTCAATCATATTGGCTGTTTGATATCGCACTGAGCCTCGTTGTAGAACGTCCTGCTGATGGCACGTCCGGCTTCATCTCGCGTCCGGCTTCATCTCGCGTCCGCGCAACCAAAGCAGGACGTGCTTTTTCCTGGATAGGTTAGTTACCGGCCTCCAAACAGCTTGGGCAGCTTGTGCTCTCTCCATTTCTTGCGCGTTTTCATCGTCCAGAACTCGGCCACGCCGTCGCGGCGCAGGCTCAACTGCCAGGCTCCCATCTGCTGGCCCAGGCGGTAGCCGGTGGCCTGATCCTGCGGAAATTTCTGCTTGATAACGGCATAGTCGGCGGCCAAAATATCCTTGCCCACCTCGCCGTGGCAGCGCAGGCACACCTTGTTATTGAGCACGATGGGGCGCTGATAGAAAAAAACCTCCTGCGAGGGACGCGTGATGGTGCGCGTGGTATCGGTCCGCATTTCCTCGGGCAGCAGCGGAAACTTACCGGCCGGGTTGCGGGGCCGCTCGCTCACGCGGCGGGCGGTGGCTTTGAACACGCCCGCCAGCGAATCGACCAGATGATAGGTTTCGGGCCGGCAGTAAGCCGCCGCGCGGGCCACGCCACCGGCGGCCAGCTCGCGGGCCAGGGTGCGGCGCAGCAGCGAGTCGGCGGTGGCGGTGAGGGAGTCGCCGGCCCAGCGGGTAGCACGCAGCAAGTCCTTGGGCATGATGCGCTTTACCTCCCAATTTTCGGCCTCGATGCCGATGCGCTTGTGGTCTTTAAGGTGCTCGATTTGGTCGGGACGACAGGCGGTGGCGACGAGGGCCAGCACCAGGGCGGCGCAGGTGGCGGCGCGGTTGGCCAACCAGGTTCGTGAAACGATTTTAAGCAACGAGTCTTTCAGCATCGGAAGTAACAAACCGGATTTACGCAAATTTCGGAAAGGCCGCCCAAACGCCGGGCGTGCCGGAGCACGCTCCTACATCAGGTAGGCTTTCAGTTGTTGGTAATCAACCGCCAGGGGCACGCTTCGTTTGGCGCGGCCCCGCAGGGCCCGCACCACCTCGGGCAGCTCGATGGCCCGGCCCAGTACCGGCTCCACCACATCGGGAAATTTGACGGGGTGCGCCGTGGCCAGCAGGAACCCAGCGGCTTGGGCGGGGTGCCGGGCCTGGTAGCGGCGCAGGGCCACGTAGGCCACCGCGCCGTGCGGGTCGAGCAGGTAGCCGTGCTGCTCCCACACCTGCCGGATGGCGGCCACCGTA
>JAYULN010000103.1:0-2521 GCA_043763525.1 Hymenobacter sp. | reverse complement strand
GAATGCGGTTGGCCTTGATGAAAATCTGGTCCGTGACCGAGGGCAGGCGCAGAATGCGCCAGGCCGTGCCATAGTCGTGGGTTTTGGCCAGGAACAAGGTGCGGCAGCGGGCCAGCAGCAGGTCGTAGTGGGCGGGGGTTTCCAATGGCATAGTAGTGCGAACTTTGTAGTTCGCGTCCCCGCGCCGCTGCAACGATTTGCGAACGGCGCGGGGACGCGGACTACAAAGTTCGCGCTACTATGCTCAATTCCTCTTCTATTATCCTACGCTCCCACCCTCTTACCCTATTGAGCCCCCACGGGCGCCTGCTCGACCTACGCCGGCCGCAGGTGATGGGCATACTTAACCTCACGCCCGACTCCTTTTTTGCCGCCAGCCGCGTCGCTTCCGAGCACGACCTGCTGCACCGGGCCGAAGCCATGCTCGCCGCCGGGGCCGCCGTGCTCGACCTCGGGGCCTACAGCACCCGCCCCGGAGCCGACGACATTTCCGAAGCCGAAGAAACCACCCGCCTGCTGCCCGCCATCGCGGCCCTGCGCCGCGCGTTTCCGCAGGCTTTCCTCTCGGCCGATACCTTCCGGGCTGGCGTGGCCGAGGCCGCCGTGGCCGCCGGGGCCGACCTGGTGAACGACGTGGGCGGCGGCACCCTCGACCCCGACATGTTGGCCACCGTGGGCCGCCTGCGGGTGCCCTACGTGCTGATGCACCTACGCGGCACGCCCCAAACCATGAGCAAGCTCACGCATTACGAAGACGACCTGGTGCTCACGCTGCTGCGCTATTTCCGCGATGGCATGGCCGCCCTGCGCCAGGCCGGGGCCGTGGATGTGCTACTCGACCCTGGCTTCGGCTTTGCCAAAACCGCCGCCCAAAGCCACGAGCTGTTGCGCCGCCTGCCCGAATTGCAGGCCCTGGGCCTGCCGCTGCTGGCCGGCCTCTCGCGCAAGCGCATGGTGTACGGCCCCCTGGGCCTCGGCCCCGAAGCGGCCCTCAACGGTACCACCGCCCTGCACCTGGTGGCCCTGCAAGGCGGCGCGCGCCTGCTGCGCGTTCACGACGTGGCCGAAGCCCACCAAACCATACAATTATTTGCCAATACCTTTCCAATAAGCAGAATAAAGGGCGTAATTTGAGCATTGGAAGGCTTGCCGTGCAACGGCGCTGCCTAGGCGCGCTTCTTTACCCAACGGCGTGCCGCCTGCTGCTGCTGCTTCATTCAACCTTACCCAATGTCTGGCCCATTCCCCATCAATTTCCTGCATTTCGGCTGGATTGACGCGGCCGACGTGTTGCTGGTGACCGTGCTGCTGTATCAGCTCTACAAGCTGCTGCGGGGCTCGGTGGCGCTTAATGTGGCGCTCGGGCTGGTCTCGTTCTACCTGCTTTATCTCGTGGTGAAGGCCACGGGCATGGAGCTGCTTACCAAAATTCTGGGGCAGTTTATGAGCGTGGGGATGCTGGCCAGCATCATTTTATTTCAGCAGGAAATTCGGCGGTTTTTGCTGAGCGTGGGCAAGGCCACGGCCCTGGAGCGGGTGCGCGGCTGGAGCTGGGGCCGCCCCATCGAAACCGCGCCGCTGGCCGTGGGCCCGTTTGTGGAAGCCGCCAAAAGCCTGTCGAACAAGTTTACCGGGGCCCTCGTGTGCTTCACTCAGGCCTCCGACTTGTCGGCCTACGCCGAATCGGGCGACCGCCTCGATGCCGAAATCAGCAAGCGCTTGTTGCTCTCCATCTTCAACAAAACCAGCCCCTTGCACGACGGGGCCGTGATTATCGCCAACGGCCGCATTCTGGCCGCCCGCTGCATTCTGCCGGTGAGCGAAAACCCTGATGTGCCCGCCTCGCTCGGCCTGCGCCACCGCGCCGCCATTGGCCTGAGCGAAGTGACCGATGCCGTGGTGCTGGTGGTGAGCGAAGAAACCGGCCAGATGAGCCTCGTGCGCCACGGCGAAGTGTACCGCAACCTGGCCACCGCCGAGCTCCGCGCCCGCCTGAACGAGTGGCTGCTGGCCGATTTCAGCAGCAGCCACGCGGCTACATCGGCGGCGCTGGAATCGGAAGCGGCCGCCTGATGGCGCAGTCGGCCGCGCCTGTTGTTGTCATCCGTAGGGTGCGACTCAGTAGCCCCCTTCTCAGCCAGCGCATGGATGCCTCCCGATGATGGGCGGCCAGCCATCATTCCGTGGCTGGAAAGAAGCATACGGGGGGCAAACCCACGGCCGAAATGCGAAGCACAACGCGGAAGGCGGATGAATGCCCGTTCATGCCCAGCCAGCCGTGGATAGACGGCGTTGGGCGCGAGCCAGTAGCGGCCCGCTCGCTGCTACCTGCGCTGCCTACCTATTCTGGTCTGTTTATTTCATTTTCCCAACCAATCTCCCAAGTATGAAAAATATCATTATCCTTATCTGCTGATATTACGCCGTGCCTTGGTTTAAGCGCCGCTGGGGGCGTAGCGCGAACGGTGTCGTTCGCGTCCCCGTGCCGTTCAGGCGGCTTTCCTGGCGCGGGGACGCGAAC
>JAYULN010000102.1:0-2522 GCA_043763525.1 Hymenobacter sp. | reverse complement strand
CATTACCTGCTTCACCATCTTGTCTTTCCAGGGCCCAAACGTGCCGGCGATGATTTCCTTGCGGGCTTCCTTCACCAGCCATAGGTAAAAGGTGAGGTTGTGGGCCGAGGCAATTTGCGGCCCCAGCATTTCCTGGCACTGAAAGAGGTGGCGCAGGTAGGCCCGCGAGTAAAACGTGCTGGCGTGCCCGCCCAGGTCGGGGTCGATGGAGGAGAAGTCGGTGGCCCACTTCTTGTTCGTTACGTTCAGGATGCCCTGCGTGGTGAACAGCATGCCGTTGCGGGCGTTGCGGGTCGGCATCACGCAGTCGAACATATCCACGCCCAGCGCAATGTTTTCGAGGATGTTGGCCGGCGTGCCCACGCCCATCAGGTAGCGCGGCTTGTCTTTGGGCAGAATGTCGCAGACCAGCTCGGTCATTTCGTACATCAGCTCGGCCGGCTCGCCCACGCTCAGGCCACCAATGGCGTTGCCCTCGCGGCCCTGCTCGGCAATGAACTCGGCCGATTTGATGCGCAAATCCTTGAACGTGCTGCCCTGCACAATCGGAAAAAGTGTCTGTTGGTAGCCGTACAAGCCTTCGGTGCTGTCGAAACGCTCGATGCAGCGCTTCAGCCAGCGGTGCGTCATATCGAGCGAGCGGGCGGCGTAGTCGTACTCGCAGGGCCAGGGCGTGCATTCATCGAAGGCCATGATGATATCGGCCCCGATGACCCGCTGAATGTCCATCACGCCTTCGGGCGAGAACAAATGCTGACTGCCGTCGATGTGCGAGCGAAATTTCACGCCCTCTTCCTTGATTTTGCGGGTGTTGCTAAGCGAGTACACCTGGTACCCGCCCGAGTCGGTGAGCATGGGCCGGTCCCAGCCGTTGAACTGGTGCAGGCCGCCGGCCGCCCGCAGCACCTCCAGGCCCGGCCGCAGGTAGAGGTGGTAGGTGTTGCCAAGGATAATCTGGGCATCGATGTCGGTTTTGAGCGTGTGCTGCGACACCGCTTTCACGGTACCTGCCGTGCCCACGGGCATAAAAATGGGCGTTTCGATGGCCCCGTGGGCGGTTTCGATGCGGCCGGCGCGGGCTTTGGTGGTGGGGTCTTGGGCGAGGAGGTCGAAAGTCATAATGGAAAAGCGGCTCGAGGCAAACAGAACGTCATGCAGCGCGCAGCGCTGCATGACGTTCTGTTTGCGCTACAGCCGGCAAAGATACCCGCCCGCCCCGCGCCCCGTACTTTTGCGGTTCATTCGCACCGCTTTCCCTTTGCTTTTACCCGTATCCACGTCCCCTTTTTTCTGGTTGTTGTTGGCGAGCGTGCTGGTGCAGCTGGTTTATGCCGCGTATTTCTTCTGGCCCTTTGCCCGCCGCCCCGCCGAGGCCACCGCCGATGAGCCCGGGCCCGATGCCGAGCCGATATCCATCGTGGTGTGTGCCCGCAACGAACTCGACAACCTGCGCCGCCTCATGCCCCTGCTGCTCCAACAGGATTATCCCGCCGGCTTCGAAATCGTCCTCATCGACGACCGCAGCCACGACGACACCTACCTCTACGCCCAGCAGCTGGCCCAGTACTACCCTGAAAAGCTGCGTCTGGTCACCGTAACGGGCACCCCCGACGGCTTCGCGCCCAAAAAGTACGCCCTCACCCTTGGTGTCAAGGCCACCCGCCACGCCCGCCTGCTCTTCACCGATGCCGACTGCATTCCGGCCACCAATCAGTGGCTGCGCCTCATGCAGCGCGGTTTCGCGCAGAAAAACGGGGCCGACCTCGTGCTCGGTTTTTCGGCCTATACTGAAGCCCCCGGCTTTCTCAATCAGCTCATCCGCTACGAAACGCTGCTTACTGCGGCGCAGTACTTAAGTTTTGCCTGGCGCGGCTGGCCCTACATGGGCGTGGGCCGCAATTTGGCCTACACCCGCGCTTGCTTCACGGCCACCAAGGGCTTCGCCTCGCACATCCGCCAGCTCTCGGGCGACGACGACCTGCTGGTGCAGGATGCCGTGCGTCAGCACCAACGCGCCACTATAGTGGCCGACCCCTCGGCCCATACCTTGAGCGAACCCGCCGCCACCTGGGCCGTATGGTGGCACCAGAAGCGACGGCATTTATCGGCCGGCCGCGCCTACCGGTTTGCCGACCGTTTGCGGGTGGGCACCTTCGTGATGGCCAACTTGTTGTTCTATCTGGCCGCCATTGCGCTATTATTTTCCCCAAACAATTGGGTACCTTTGGTAGTGGTATACGCCCTCCGGACTTTAACTGTGAGTGCTGTATATTTCCGCCTCAGCCGGCGGCTCGACCAGCCCGTAACCGTCGGGTTGCTGCCCGTGCTCGACGTGGTTTATTTTTTCCAATACCTGGCCCTGGGAATCTCGCTGTTCCTTAACCGCACCTTTCGATGGAAGTAAACAATCAAGATATTCAAAAGCAGTTTTCAGCTAAAGCCAAGCACGACTTTAAGCTGATTCGCGCCGCCGTGGACCACGGCGACGAGAAGGCCTATGCCGAGCTGATGCACATCTACAA
>JAYULN010000101.1:0-14924 GCA_043763525.1 Hymenobacter sp. | reverse complement strand
TTTCGGTGACGCGGCCGGCGCGGGTATCAATCACCGAAACCGAGTTGCTGTTGGCGTTGGCCACGAACAGGCGGCGGCCGTCGCGGGTCAGAGCCAGGTCATTGGGGTGGCTTTCGACTGTGATTGCCGGCAGCAGTTGCTGTTTCTCTACGTCGTACACCGCCACCGCGTGGCCGCCCCACAGGCTGATGTAGAGCCGGGCCCCGTCGGGGCTGAGCAGGGCGGCATAGGCCTCAGCGGGCAGCTTGAGCATATGCAGGATTTTCCGCGTGTTCAGGTCAAATGTGTAGAGCGAATTGTCCTCGCGGGTAACAGCGTAGAGCTGGTTCCGGCGGCCATCGACGGCGAGACCGGCCACGCCGATTTTCTGCTTCGGCCACCGCGCGCCCAGCACGAGGGCACTGTCGGGGCGCAGTTTTTGGTTTTCAATAGTGAAGCAGTGAATGCGGTTGTGCTGCCCGCCCGAGGCGTAGAGCGAGCGGCCATCGGGGGCGAAAGCCAGGCCCGCCCAGGCGGCCGATACCACGCGGGTATCGAGCACCTGGCCAGTGGCGGCATCGAGCAGCTGCACCGAGTTTTCGCCCCAGCCGGCGTTCACCACGGCCGCCAGGCGGCCATCGGGGCTGATTTGCAGGTTCAGGGGCAGGTCGCCGAGGGGCGTGGTGGTGCCGGCCGGGCTCAATTTCCAGCCGTTGGAGAGTTGGGTTTGGCTGGTGCCGGCCAGGGGGCCGGGCAGCACGCCGGGGGCCTCGGGCGTAAGCTTGTTGCTGGGGCTGCCGGTGCAGGCCAGTAGTAGCAGCAGCGGCAACAGGGGAGCAAAGGAGTGGTATCGGAAAGGATGCTTCATTGTGAGAACTGACGAGGGCGGACATGCCGATTTTACCGCCATGAAGGTAACCGGTGAGGGTGGCAGGCGCAGAAATAGCGGGACCCGGGCCGCCGGCTACACCGGCGGACCGGCTGTCCGCCGCGCCGTTAGCACGAGGCTTCTTCAACGATTCCGTTCACGCGGCAACCGGTCGGCCGGCTCTGCCGGCGGACCGGCGGGCTTGTTCTCAACAACTCAGTAAATCAGCAAGCTCTAAAACAGAAAGCACCAGTTGCCGTTGTGCCCGCATTCAACTTCATTTTGATTGGGTTTTTATGCTGCGTCGGTTCTCGTGCTGGGTGTTGGTGATGCTGCCATTTTATCCGTTGCTGGCGCAGTCCTGCGCCGCGCCCGCCGACAGCCTCGCCGGGGCCAACCCTGCCGAGTTCTGGCAGCAGCAGCTGCGGTTTCCGCGGGTGCGGGCGGCGCAAGCCCGCGCCGGACACCTGGTAGCCAGCCGCCTGCGTGCCCACGCCCTCGACCCGCGCCAACTGGAAATTATGCTGCGGCTCATCAAAACCAGCCGGGCGCTGGAGGTGTGGGCACGCCCGGCGGGCGCGGGGCCGTTTGTGCTGCTCCACTCCTACCCATTAGCGGCCACCTCGGGCAAGCTTGGGCCCAAGCGCCGCGCCGGCGACTACCAGGTGCCAGAGGGCTGCTACGAAATCGACCGCTTCAACCCCATGAGCAACTACCACCTCTCGCTGGGCCTCAACTACCCCAACGCCGCCGACCGCGCCCTGGGCGAGCCCAACCCCGGCGGCGACATTTTCATCCACGGCGGGGCCGTCACGGTGGGCTGCCTGCCCATCACCGATGCCGGCATTGAGGAAGTGTACCTGCTGGCCGTGGCCGCCCGGGCGGCTGGGCAAGCGGTTATTCCGGTGCATATTTTCCCGTTTTCCCTCACCGAAACGGAGCTGGCCAAGCGTGCTGCCAGCCCATACCAGGCCTTTTGGCGAGGACTAATGCCAGCCTATGCCTATTTTGAGCAGCACCACGCACCCGCCGGGCCGGCACCACTGGCCAGCAAGTAGTGGGGCCGGGGCAATGGCTTGGTACCCCTAACTTGCCGCCGTGCCGCGCTATCTTCTGCTCTTTCTGATTCTTATTGCCTTGTTCAACGGCAGCCGCGTGCTGCGCGAGCCCCGGCCCGATGCCGACCGGCCCATGGATTTTCGTACCTGCTACGTGGGCCAGACCGTGCTGCGCCAGGGCCTCAACCCGTATGATGATGCCACGTTGAAAACAGGCTGGCAGCGCATTATTCAGCAAGAAAACCTGGTCAGTCGCACCCAGCCGGGCCTGCCCAACCTGCCATTTCTATACCCGCCGTGGGCGGCGGCGCTGTTTGGCCTCACGGTGGGCCGCGTGCCGTATGCGGTAGCCTGGCCGCTTTGGCTGGCGCTGGCGCTGCTGAGTCTGGGCTTGCTGGCAAGGTTATGGCCCATAGTATTGAAGGCCGAAAGTGCGCTAGTTGCGCCGTGGTGGCAGTTTCTACTGGCCGCCGTGGCACTGAAAGGCACCGTGCCCGCGCTGCTCAACGGGCAGCCTACGTTTCTGGCGTTGGCGCTGGGCGTGGGCACTTTGGCAGTGGGCCGACGCGTCCAATCAGAAAAGCCCCGGTGGCGGCCACTCTTAGCGGGCCTATTACTGGGCCTGGCTGCTTTCAAAGTGACGTTGCTGCTGCCCTTTGCCGCGTGGTTTTTCTGGAAGAAACAGTGGCTGACGCTGGCCACGGCGGCGGGCGTAGTAGCGCTGCTCGGGGCGGTGGCCTGGCACTGGGCCGCTTTCCCGGCTGCATTATTGCCCACTTACCAGCACCTGCTGGCGCAGGTTCGCGCGCAGTCATTCGACCCGGCCGACCCCACTTATCCCCTCACCCAGGGCCTCACGCTACGCCTGGAACTAGGCAACGTGCTGGAATGGCTGCGGCCCGGCAGCAGCGCCTGGCACTGGCCGCTGCACGCGGTGCTGTGGCTGGTGGCCGGGCTGCGGCTGGTGCAGCTGCGGCGGCAAAATGTGCCGCTGGCCGATTGGTATGTTTTTCTGGTTGTTAGTACCCTTACCCTGCTCACCACCTATCATCTGTATTACGACGCGGTGCTGCTGCTGCCACTGCTGGCCTTTGGCTTTCGGCTGCCCAGGCCGCAACGGTGGCTGCTGCTGGGCTTGCTGCTGCCGCTGCTGCTGCCACTCAATGGCATTGCCCTGGCGCTGGGCAACCCGGTGGGGCTGCGTTTTCTGTATTTTCTGCCGCCAATGGGGCTGCTGGGGGTATTGGGGCTGCTGCTGGCGTGGCCAGCGGGCGGGGTCGGTCAACCGGAGCTACCTGAATTGGAAGCCGACCCCGCCTAAGTTGAGGCATGCTGGTGCAGCAAGCCAGCACCTGATGATGCGGATGGACAGGGCGGGAATTTTTCTACCAAGCAGCCGGGGGGCGGTGGGGCAGGAGGTGGCTGCGGGTCATGCCGCTGCCACCTTCGAAAAATGCCGCTAGTTTTGAGGCGTTTACCGAGGTTGCGGTATTCATGCCGGACTACTCCGGCCCATAACCCAAACTGCCGCATTCATCCACCCTAGCGGCTGCTCCAGCCCGTCTTTCCTTTCTGCATGCTGAAATCCTTTTGGTCCTTTCTCTTTTGCCTTAGTCTGGCCGCTACGGCCGTCGCCCAAACCCCGCCAACCCCCGTTCCTCCCACACTGAAAGCCTGGCCGCTGCGCACCATCGCGGCTTCAGACACTTCGTTTGCCGACCTGGCCCCGCTGGCGGCGGCCATTGGCAGCGCCCGCGTGGTTTTCCTCGGCGAGCTTACCCACGGCGAAGGCGAGAGCTTCGCGGCCAAGGCCCGCATTGTCAATTTCCTGCATCGCCGGCTGGGCTTCAACATGCTGGCTTTCGAGTCGGGTTTCTACGAAGTGGCCAAGGCGCAGCAGGAGCGGGCCAGCGGCCAGCCCCTGGCCGAGTGCCTGCAAAAGAGCCTATTCCCAATCTGGACCAGCACGCAGGAGTTTCAGGCGCTGCTGCCCGTGCTGCAAAGCCCACGCCTGCGGCTGGCCGGGTTCGACTGCCAGTTTACCGGCAGCTACAACGACGACTTCGCCGACGAGCTTCAGGCCTTTCTCAGCGGCACGCCCCAGGCCGCCACCCTGCCCTTCGAGCCGCTGGCCACCGCCGTTACGACCCTGGCCGAAACCTTCCGGCTGCCGGCGGACATGCCTTATACCGACCTGGCCCGCTTCATTCAGCAGCTCACGCCGCCCCTGCAAGCGGCCGCTGGCCAGGGCAGCCCGGCCCACCGCCAGCAGGCCCGGCGCTGGCTGCAACGGCTGCGCAACATGGAGGCCCTGGCCCGCAGCTCGGTTCATCAGAACCCGGACAGCCTGAACGCGGCCAACTTCCGCTACCGCGACAACAACGAGCGCGACGCCCAGATGGCGGCCAACCTGCTCTTCCTCACCCGCGAGCACCCCCAGGCCAAAATCATCTGCTGGGGCGCTTCGGCGCATTTTGCTAACCGTACCGCCGCCTTGCAGCACCCCCAAATGGCCGATGCCCACCCCATGGGGCAGGTTTTCCGGGCACAGTATCTGGGGGCGGTGTACTCGCTGGCCGTGGCCGTGGGCGGGGGCAGCTACGGCATGCTCGGCAGCGCCCCCCAGGCGGTGCCGCCCCCCGGCTCCGGCAGCCTCGAAGCCGCCCTCAGTCAGAAGGGCCATCCCTACGCCTTCGTGAACCTGCGCCAGGAGCTGGCCGATAAGACTTTCACCGCCTCCATGCTCGAACATACCCCCATCGCCGGCCAATGGAGCCAGGTGTTCGATGGCGTACTGTTTTTGCAAGCCGTGACTCCGCCCCACCGCATTGGAGTGGATGGGCCGCGCCCGGCCATGCCAACTACCCCCGAGCCGGCCCGGCTTGCCAGCGCCGCCACCCGCACCTACCAGGGTCAGGTGGTGGATGCTACCACGGGCCAGGCCCTCGAGTTTGCCAGCGTGCAGTGGGGCCGCACGGCTTTCGGCACGACCACCGATGCCCACGGCCGCTTCGCCCTCGAAGTGCCCGCCACCGGGCCGGCCCAGCAGCTCATGGTGTCGAATATGGGCTACCAGACGCTGGCCGAGCCGCCCGCCCTCACTGACCTGCTGGTGCGCCTGCACGCTACCGCCTACGGCCTGGGCGAGGTGGTGGTGAGCGCCCGCCGCCTCGATGCCCGGCAGCTGCTGGCCGAGGCCATCCGGCGCATTCCTGCCAACTACGTGCAGCAGGATTTCAATGCGCGCGTATACACCCACGCCGTGGCCACCAACCTCGATTCGGTGCTGTGCGACTCGGAATATACCGCCCTGGTCTACGACCAGGACGGCTACCAGAACCGCCGCTTTGCCACCTCGCAGGTGGAGGAGAAACGCCTGAACCGCCAGAGCGCCAATACCAGCGGCAACAACCTGTACTACGTGGGCGGCTGCTCCCATCTGAACTACAACGATGCCCTGCTCAGTACGCTGTTCAAGGCCGGTAAAGCTTCCCGCTTCGAGCTGACTTTATTGCCTACCACCACTTACGCGGGGCAGGAGGTGTACGCGCTGGCGTTCCGGGCCAAACGCCTGAGCCATGGCACTACTGCCGACTATTTCCTGGGCTCCTACACCGGTAAAATCTACCTCAACGCAGCCGATTTTGCCGTAGTGCGCAGCGAGATGCGCTGGGTGCGCGACACGCTCAAGTTAAACTACGGTGCCCGCCGCTACTACAGCGCCACTACCGACATCGGCCGGAAATTCCGGGTGCTGGCCGAGCAAAACGAACACAGCACCGTGATGACCTACCAGCGCGATGCCACCGGCCACTATTTCCCGACCACCTGCCTGATTGAATGGACCGTAGCCGGTTACGATGCCCTGCGGCAACGCAACCTGCGCATGCACTCGGCCGCGCGCAGTGTGTATTACGACATCAGAACCCAGAATTGCCAACCGGTAGTATACGAGTACCACGCCTACCAGCCACAGATTGACCTACGCTTCCACCCGTATAATCACGAGTTCTGGGCGCACTACGCGCCCCCCGTCGCCCCGTAGCGGCGCGCGGTGCTGGCCCTGGGGCCGGGCGCGCGTACCACCCGGCACGGTTTTTTCGTTAACCCGCCACATCACCAGCTTTTCTTCGGATGAAACGCCTTTTCCTTGCCCTCCTGCCGTTGCTGCTTACATTCGCCGCCCGAGCCCAGCGGCCCACCGACATCTGGTATTTCGGCCAGCAGGCCGGCCTCACTTTCGCCGACGGCAACACGCCCAAACCCCTGAATGATGGCAAAATGAGCACCTACGAGGGCTGCGCCGTAGCCACCACCGCCAAGGGCGAGCTGCTGTTCTACACCAACGGCGAAACCGTGTGGAACCGCAAGCACCAGCCCATGCCCAATGGCCACAAGCTGATGGGCAGCGGCAGCAGCACCCAATCAGCCCTCATCGTGCCCGACCCCGGCTCGGGCAACGTCTTCTATATCTTCACCGTCGCCCCCCAGGGCACGCCCAATGGCCTGCGCTACTCCATCGTGGACATGACCCGCGACGACGGCCTCGGCGACCTGCCCCGCGTGAACCTGCTCCTCATTCAGCCCGTAGCCGAAAAGCTGGCCGCCGTGCGCCACGCCAACGGTATCGACACCTGGATAGTGGCCCACCGCTGGAACTCCAACGCCTTCGTGAGCTACCTCGTCACGGCCGATGGCGTTTCGGCTAAACCCCTGATGAGCAACGTAGGCAGCATGAACGCCGGCCCCGGCCGCAACGCCATTGGGGCGCTCAAGTTTTCGCCCGATGGCCAGCACCTCGCCGCCGCCCTCTGGCGCGATACCAACCGGTTTGAAATCTACGATTTCGACCGCAGCACCGGCAAGGTGAGCAACCCGCGCAGCTTCGGCCCCTACGCCGAAGCCTACGGCGTGGAGTTTTCGCCCGACGGCTCCAAGCTCTACGGCACCTGCAACGGCGTGGGCGGCGGCCAAACCGAAATCTGGCAGTTCGACCTCAAAACCAAAGCCAAAACACTGGTCGGTAAATCGGCCAATCGCAAAATCGGGGCCTTGCAGCGCGGGCCGGATGGCCGCATCTACGTAGCGCGGGAGGACAACCCCAACCTCGGCGTAATCGAAGAACCCAACGCCCTGGGCAAAGACTGCAAATACGTAGACGAAGGCCTGAAACTGGGCGGCCGCCGCAGCAAGCTGGGCCTGCCGGCGTTTGTGGTAATACCGAACTAAGTAAGGGGTAAAATAGAACGTCATGCTGAGCTTGTCGAAGCATCTCTACCGCAATAATAATCAGTTTACTATTGCGGTAGAGATGCTTCGGCTCCGCTCAGCATGACGTTCTATTTTTATCCTTTTCCCTAATTATTGCCCCCAATCTTAAATCGCAGAAACCCCAGTGCCACCGAATAATACGGGCTTTTCTCGCTGAAATACCCCAGCATGTCGCGCGAGCTGATGCCGGCTTCCCACACCGGCGAAACCACCGTGAAGCCCAGCGGCAGGCTGGTGCCGTAGCCCGCGCCGCCGCTCACGCCGCTGCTCAGGCGCAGCCAGCGGGTGGGCTTGAAGTCGACCCCCAGGCCCAGGAAAGGCGAGTTGAGGTTGCCGGCCACTTTGTTGAGCGGGGCCGTGAAGTCGATGCCGGCCTCGAACAGGCTGCTGATGCGCACGCCCGCGCCCAGCCGCAGCTTGGCGGGCAGGCTGGCGGTGCGCTCCTTGGCCGCCGCGTAGGTGAAGAGGTTGGTTTTGTCGGTGTCGAACTGGTTGGCCAGCTCCTTGAGCACGTTGTAGGTCTGGATGCCGGTAGAGGTGGTGGCTTGCAGCTTCTGGTCGGCGGCGGTGACCACGTTGCCGGTCCAGGTCATCGAGCCCATGTCGGTAACCGACGCACCCAGGCGCAGCACCTTGCCGATTTCGGCGGCCAGGCCCAGGTCGTAGCCGTTGCCGTGGCCCACGGGGTGCAGGCCGCCGCCGGTTTCAAAGTTGAATTGCGGGTTGCTGGCCAGCTTGCCATAATCAACCCCAAATATTGGTGAGAGTGCCGTGTAGGCCGACAAATTGCCGCCCGCCACCTGAATATCGGCAATGCCGATGCCCTGAATGTAGCGGTAGCCCGCCCCCGCCGACAGCTTGAACCCCACCTTATCGAGCACCCGCACGCCGTACGAAATGTTGTACTCGCTGGTCCAGACCAGCTGAATGGACGTGCCGTCGAGGAAAGTCGATATCAGCGGGGGCGGCAGGCCCGTGCCGGTGGGGTAGCCCGTCACGGGGTCAGTGGGATAATACTGTTGAATGCTGCGGGCATCGCGGCCGTTCACAATCACATCGGCCGCGTTGTGGCTCAGGGCCAGGTGGGCCCCCAGCCGCTGCCGGTTGCTAATGGCAATGCCCCCCAGGCCGTTGGGCAGGCTCACGGCCAGGCCCAAAGTAGTAGCATCGACGTTGATGTTCAAGGCATTTTCGCCTTCAAAACCCGCCACCAGCTGGGCCTTCTCGGCGGGGCCAATGGCCTGGCTGCCATCGAAAAGAATGTGCTTGAGCAAGGTTTTGCTGAGCGAGCGCGAAGCCAGCCCGGCCCCGCCCTCGCCAATGGTGAAGGCGACCACCGACTCGCCCGGCCGCCCCAGGTTGGCGGGGTTGATGCCGATGACCTGGTAGTCCTGGGCGAAGGTGTTGATGACCCCGCCGCGGCCGGTGGCGGTGAAATTACTCAGCTCGTTCTGGGCCAGGACGGCGGTGGGCAACGCGAGGCCGGCGGCCAGCGAAAGGAGGCGAAAAGGTATTTTCATTGGGCGGGAACGTGAGGTAAGCTTGGGCTACGCCTTCCTGGCGGTTAGCTTGCCGTTGATTTCGGAAAAGTAAGCCGATGACGACGAATGTTTGTCAACGGCAAGCCAACGCCTACCCCACAATGCCCAAACGCCTTTCTGCCGCCGACTACACCGCTGGCATCCTGGCCGGCTCCCGCACGGTGCTGGGCCGCGCCATCACGCTGGTCGAAAGTACCCTACCCGCCGACCACGGCCTGGCCCAGGAAGTATTGCAGGCCGTGCTGCCCCACACCGGGCGCAGCCTGCGCGTGGGCATCACGGGGGTGCCGGGCGTGGGCAAAAGCACGTTTATTGAAGCCCTGGGTCGTTATTTGGTCGAAACCAAGGGCCTGAAGCTAGCCGTGCTGGCCGTGGACCCCAGCAGCCAGCGCGGGGGCGGCAGCATTCTGGGCGATAAAACCCGGATGCCCTGGCTCTCGGCGCACCCGGCGGCATTCATCCGGCCCTCGCCGGCCGGGGGCAGCCTGGGCGGCGTGGCCCGCGCCACCCGCGAGGCCCTTTTATTGTGCGAAGCGGCGGGCCACGACATTATTTTTGTCGAAACCGTGGGCGTGGGCCAGTCCGAAACCACCGTACACGGCATGGTCGATTTTTTCCTGCTGCTGATGCTGGCCGGGGCCGGCGACGAGCTTCAGGGCCTCAAGCGCGGCATCATGGAAATGGCCGATGCCTTGTGCATCACCAAAGCCGACCACGGCAACGAGCAGGCCGCCCGCCGCGCCCGCCTCGACTACCAGAGTGCCCTGCACCTGTTTCCGCCCGCGCCTTCGGGCCAGGTGCAGCCCGTGCTACTGACTTCGGCCGTGAGCGGCAGCGGCCTTGCCGAAGTCTGGGAAGTTATCGAGCAGTACGCCGCCGCCACCCGGCAAAATGGCTACTTCGCGCGGCGGCGGCAGCAGCAGCAGCAGCAATGGCTGCACCACAGCATTGCCCAGGCCCTGGAAGCCCGTTTTTACGCCGATGCGGCCGTGCGCGAGCGCCTGCCCGCCGTGCGGGCGGCCGTGGCGGCCGGGCAGCTCACGCCGTTTGCAGCGGCCGAAGAGCTGCTAGGACTACGGTAAAACTGCGCTGCAAACGGGCTTTTGGCGCTTACTTTTAGCCAGGCGGCCAGTGCCGGCTATCGTCTTTTCCCCGCTTTGTACATGAGCGAGCTTCCTACGTCCGCTGCCCTGTTTGACCAAATCAAGGGGCTGATTGATAACTGCTGTTACGCACCACCTTGACTGATTGCTTGGAAAGGGCCTTTGCTGAAGCAGCTGAAGTCTCTTGCTGAAGCATAGGCGCAATCAGTGCGTAACAGCAGTGATAATTCGCGGCAGCGAGTGGCTATTTTGGTCAACGCTGAGCTTACGCTTCTGTATTGGCGTATTGGGGAAATTCTTAAACAAAATGTATTACAGGGCAACAGAGGCACTTATGGCGGACGGTTAGTGGCCATGTTGGCTACCGAACTTACCCAGGAATTTGGCAAGGGTTGGAGCAGTCGTCACCTGCACACTTGCCTGCACACTTGCCTGCAAATGGCCGACACTTTTCCCGACGAAGCAATTGTGCATACACTGTGTGCACAATTAAGCTGGAGCCATTTCAAGCAGTTGACTTCCATCGCTGAGCCCTTGAAACGGGATTTTTATGCCCAGTTAACGGGCTTGCACCGCTGGAGCGTGCGGGAACTGGCCCGGCAAATCGATGCCATGCTCTACGAGCGCACGGCCATGAGCCGCAAGCCCGAAACTGAAATCGCCGAGGAGCTGGCCGGGCTGCGCGAAACCAACCAGCTCAGCCCCGACCTCGTGTTTCGCGACACCTACGTGCTTGATTTTCTGGGCCTCGCGGCCCCCTACAACGAGGCTACCCTGGAACAGGCCATCGTGGGGCGGGTGCAGGAATTCATTCTGGAAATGGGCCAGGGCTTTTCGTTTCTCGAACGCCAGAAACGCATTTCCGTCGATGACACCGACTACTACCTCGACCTGCTGTTTTACCACCGCAAGCTGCGGCGGCTGGTGGCCATCGACCTGAAAATTGGCAAGTTCAAACCCGAATACAAGGGCCAGATGGAGCTGTACCTGCGCTGGCTCGACCGCCACGACCGGCAGGAAGGCGAGCTGGCACCCATCGGCCTGCTGCTGTGCAGCGAGGGTAACACCGAGCACATCGAGCTGTTGCTCCTCGACCAGCCCTCCGATATTCGGGTGGCTCACTACCTCACCGAATTGCCGCCCAAGGAGTGGTTTCAGCAGAAGCTGCACCGCGCCATCGAGTTGGCCCGCCACCAGCTCGCCCGCCCCTAGCTCGCCCGCTCCTTCGCCCCTGTACCTTGCGGCCATGTCCGATTTCCGTTTGCGCGTGTTCCAGGCCGTGGCCCGGCACCTGAGCTTCACCAAGGCGGCCCAGGAGCTGTTTATCACCCAGCCGGCCGTTACGAAGCACATTCACGAGCTCGAAAAGCAGTACGAGCAGCGCCTGCTGGAGCGGCGCGGCAACCGCGTGGCCCTCACCGAGGCGGGCCGGCTGCTACTGGCCCACGCCGAGGCCGTGGCCGCCTCGGCCCAGCAGCTCGACGACCAGCTGCACGGCCTGCGCGACCCCGACGAGGCCGCCGGCCGCCGGCGCCTGGGGGCCAGCACCACCCTCAGCCAGTACGTGCTGCCGGGCCTGCTGCCCGCGTTTCAGCAGCGCTACCCCAGGGTGCAGCTCACCCTGCTCAATGCCAATTCCGAGCGCATTGCCGAGGCCCTGTTGCACGGCGAACTGGATTTGGGCTTCGTGGAAGGCCGCTCCAAAAGCCGCGACCTGCACTACGAGCTGCTGCTGCCCGACGAGCTGGTGGCCGTGCGCCGGGCCACGCCCGCCGGCCCTCCCCCCGCGCCCCTGCCCCTGGCCGAGGCCCTGGCCCACCCGCTGGTGCTGCGCGAGCGCGGCTCGGGCACCCTGGAGGTGCTGGAGTTTGCCCTGCGCGAACTCAAAATCAAGCTTATCAGCCTGCATGTGGCGTTTTACTTCGATAACACCGAGGCCATCAAGACCTACCTGGAGGCGGCGCCGGAGGCGCTGGGCTTTGTGTCGCGGCGGGCGCTGGCCCGGGAATTGGCCAGCGGCCGGCTCGAAATTGTGCCCATTATGGGCCTGAGCCTGCCGCGCCAGTTCGAGGCGGTGTGGATGCAGGGGCAGCCGCTACCACGGGCGGCCCAGCGGTTTCTCAGCTTCAGCCACGGCCATTTTAAAGCAGTTGAATAACCAATGGTTATTTCAAATTACAATTATTGATTACCCATACTTTAGCTCCTACCGTACCTTTGACCAAGAATAACTCCTTGGCATAATGTCCTTTTCTACGCCCCTTGCTGCCCGCCCACTGCCCGCCCGGCCCGTTGTGCCGCCGGCGGTGGCTCCGTCGATAGGAGCAGCCGAAACGGTTGCTCCGGCCGAAACGGGGGCTACGACCCCGGTGGCGACGGAAGGCCCCGGTTTTTTTCGGCAGCTGCACGCGCCGCGGGTGCTGTTTGGGCAGTCGTACACCGGGCGGCAGGTGGTGTTTGGGCTGCTGCTGGTTTTTTGCCTCACGCCCTGGGCTTCGCCGCCCGTGGCGCTGGCGCTGGGCCTGGTACTGGCCCAAACGCTGGGCAACCCCTTCCTGCCGCAAACCAAGCTGGCCACGGCCAGGCTGCTGCAATACTCGGTTATCGGGCTGGGCTTTGGCATGAATGCCCACGCGACGATACAGGCGGGCAAGCAGGGCATTCTATTCACGGTGGCATCCATCTTCGGCACGCTGGTTTTGGGGTACCTGGCCGGGCGCTGGCTGGGGCTGAGCCGCCACATCACCCACCTTATTTCCTGCGGCACCGCCATTTGCGGGGGTAGCGCCATTGCGGCCGTGGGGTCGGTGCTGCGGGCCAAGGACGAGGAAATGTCGGTGGCGCTGGGCACGGTATTCGTGCTCAATGCCATCGCGCTGTTTGCGTTTCCGCCCATCGGCCACGCCCTGGCCATGACGCAGAACCAGTTTGGCTTGTGGTGCGCCATTGCCATCCACGACACCTCGTCGGTGGTGGGGGCGGCGGCGGCGTATGGCGACCAGGCCCTGCAAGTGGCCACCACCGTGAAGCTGGCCCGCGCCCTCTGGATTATTCCGGTGGCGCTGGGCACGGCTATGCTTTTCAAGCAGCAAGGCGTGAAGGTAAAGATTCCCTATTTCATTCTGGGCTTCATCGCGGCCATGCTGCTCAACACCTTCGTGCCGGCCGCCCGGCCGCTGGGGCCGGCACTGGTGCATCTGGCCAAAATCGGCCTCACCGTCACGCTGTTTTTTATTGGCGCGGGGCTGTCGGTGCAGGTAGTGAAATCGGTGGGGGTGCGGCCGTTTGTGCTGGGCGTGCTGCTGTGGGTGGTTATTTCGACCGGCTCACTCTACGTGATTCTGCACGCGGTATAGGCCGGCCGGCCTACGGATGCACGAGCGCCCAGCCCTCGGCCTGCCGGATGATTAGCTCGCCATTTCCGATGGGGACTATTGAAATGTAGGGCAGCATGTCGGCCTTCGTCAGCTTGTAAGCATTCATCGAATTCTGGCATTGGGCCAGCACCACGCCGGCTTGTTGCAGGACCAGTACATCTGCCCCGTAGGGCTGGTCTTTGCGAAATACCACGGTACCGCTACTAAACACCATCAGCTCCAGCTTGCCCATCAGGCGCGGGGCTGCCAGCGCGTTTTGCAGGTTGTGCAGGGTCTTGCTGATGAGCTTTGAGTCGTCGCTGTCGAGCCGGTACACGGCGCGGTAATACCCCTTGGGGGCCGGGGCACCCTGGAAAGCCGCAGCTTTGGGCGCCACGGCCGCATTGGGCGGCGTGAGTACCGGCGTGGGCGCAACCGCCACGGACGCGGGAGCCACCGTTTGGACGGTGGCGGTGAGGGCGGCACTGCCCAGCAGCAGGACAGTGAGGCAATAACGGGCAGTGGCATAGCAGCGGTTTTTTGCTGAAAAGGTAGCGGGTTTAGACGGTGAAATCAGTGGGACTTGGCCGGCGGCAGGGCAGCCTCGATGGGCTGAAACGGCCCGAACTTGTGCTGTTTGGCCGAAAACCCGTCGGCGTACGGCCCAAACGGATAGTCGACGGGCTTTTGGCGGATATCGGGCCAGTCGTACGGGGTATTGAGGTGGGGACGCGGCCGCGAATTCACGAAAGCCGCCACGTCCCAGGCCTGGGCATCGGTGAGCCGCGGGTGGTCGAAAGTAGCTCCGAAAGGCATGGCCGCCTTCACGTACCGGGCAAAATTTGAGACCCGGAACAGGCCCGCGCCGTCGTTGTAGCTGTGCGGACCCCACAGCGGCGGGTACTGGTAACCGCGCCCGGCGGCCAGCGGCTGGCCCTGCCCCGCCGGACCGTGGCAGGTTTGACACTTACTGGCAAACACGGCCTTGCCCACCGCCGGGTCGGCGGCGCGGTCGAGGTAGGCAAGCTTCACGAAACCCGTACCGTACACCTTCGTCCCCCTCGCGATGCCTTGTCCCAGCCACCGGATGTAGGCCACGATGGCCCGCATCTCGCGACTACTAGCGGGCACGGCGCGGCCGTTGAGGCTGCGCTCCAGACAATCGGCCACGCGCCTTTCGATGCCTTCCACCGTGCCCGAGCGGGCGCGAAGCCTGGGGTAGGTAGCGGCCACGGCCAGGTAGTTGTTGGCGAAGCCCTGGGTGCCAGCCCGCAGGTGGCAGTTCTGGCAGTTCATGCCATTGGTGAGGTGCGCCACCGTGCCGGCCGGCCCCAGATAAGCAGCCGTGTGGACCACCAGCTCGCGCCCGTAGCGGATTTGGCGGCCCGCCGCCGTACGCGGAATCGTGGCCGTGTCGGGGGCTGGAGTGGCCGGACGGTGGTAGCTACCGGCCGGCGGCGGCCCCTCGCGGGCCTCGTCGGTCGCGGCCAGCGGCGCGGGCGAGCCAGCCGGCCAGTAGAACTGGCTCAGCAGCACCACGGCCAGCAGCGCTACGGCGGCCACCAACACCAGCAGCACGCGGACCAGACGGGCGAGCGGCTCGCCCGGTTCTTGCATCGGATTCATGACAAGGGCAAGTTATTGACTGCTGTTACGCACTGATTGCGCCTACGCTTCAGCAAGAGACTTCAGCTGCTTCAGCAAAGGCCCTTTCCAAGCAATCAGTCAAGGTGGTGCGTAACAGCAGT